>NZ_JAGYGU010000042.1:0-15500 GCF_018991255.1 Lactiplantibacillus sp. 30.2.29
CTGCCAAATACCTCTTTAAAGGTCTAACTTATTGAGTAAATTCAATTTTAATTGTTTTACCCATAGCATGGGCAATTTCAGCTAGTTTATCAAACGTTACATTATCGCCACGTTCGATTCTAGCAATGGTGGATTGAGGGACGTTTGCTCTTTCAGCTAAATCGGCCTGAGTTAGGCCAGCTTCTTCACGAGTATGATACAACGCTAAGGCACTGGCAGATTTTTCCTTGTCAGCATGATAAGCTTCAGCAAACTTAGGGTCTTTTAATTCCCGGGTTAAAATATCATTGATTTTCATTTTGACTATCCTCCCATTCAGTTCGTAATTCAATCGCATGTTTAATTTCAGCGGGTGGTGTTTTTTGTGTCTTTTTGGTAAACCCATGGGTAATCACATATTTTGGTCCCTTAACGTGAAAGTATAATGCCCGTTGAATATTACTGGATACCTTACTTCTTAATTCATATAAATTTTTAGCTGATTCTATCTTTTTAACCCAAGTCATGCGTTGAGCGACTAGTAAACCTTGATCCTGCGTATCTGTAATCACTTGCAGTAATTTAGCGCGATCTTTAATTGGCAGTTGCTGTAACCATTCATCGAATTCATCATGACCATTGGGACGTTTGTAAGTTTCAAATTCTGGCTTTTCCATATTTGAATTATACCATATATATTATTATTTTAAAGTTATACGCTATTGCATTCAACCAAAATCAATTTGATCTAGCATCGTTTCGGTACTAGCCTGGTCTAAGCCTAAATAAGCTAACGTCATCGCTTCACTGGAATGATTTAGCAAATTCATGACTAAGCCAATATTATAATTTGATTGCGTGTAAACGCGATAAGCCCCGGTTTTACGCATCGTATGGGTCCCTAGATAATTAATTCCTAACAGATCGCCAACCTTGCTCATGATTTTGTAGAACTGTTTTTCCGTAATATGGCGTTCTGGGTGTTGAATGGAAGGAAAGAGCCATTCAGAATTCAGCTGATGATCAAGTAGCCATTGACGGTACAATAAGAGCTCTGTTTGAACAGGTTTAAGGTACAAGGTATTCGGTTTACCAGTTTTTCGGTCGTGAATAAACGCATTTTGTTTAATAGAACCGTCCGGATTAAAAATATCGGCCTGTTTTAAGCGCATGACATCACTGACTCGCAGCAGTGTCGCTTTGCCAACTTGAAAAACTGTATAGTTACGCCGGCCAGCTTTAAAGTTGTTGAGTAAGGTATCTTGAACCTCCTTGAGAACATTTGAATCTTTGATGGGTAAGACAACTTGTTGCATAGTTTTAGCTCCTTAAAAAATTGATTTTTAGTACAAATTAAAGTACAATATTAAGTACAATGAAAGGGTGGTAAATATGACATTAGCACTAACACAGAGCGATTTTCGCGCTAACCTAAAAAAATATTTAGATCAAGTTAATGACGAAGACGAAACCGTTTATATTGCTCGTTCAAATAGTCGCGCAGTAGCCATCGTTTCACAAGAAAAAATGGACTGGCTAGAAAGAGCATTAAAAGCTAAAGAAGGTTCGTTAGAATATGCAATTGCACGTGATCAGTTAATTAAACGCCATGTTTTACCTGACGATGAAATTGTTGAATCAGATGATGGTTATTGGGGTCAGTTTAAATAATGAAAAAACTAAGATTTAAACCACGTGCAACCTTTAATGCTGATCTAAAACGGTTAGCCAGTTTAGACAAATCTATTATTGATGAAGTTCGAGCAGCCATTGATCTGTTGCTTGAGCAACAACAATTACCACCAGAATTTGAAGATCATGAGCTTAATCGGCGAATGAGCGGTTATAATGAATTTCACTTACGAGATACCCCGAAAAACAAAACACCAAGCGAAACTAACGATGTCCTGGTGGTTTATACGATTGATAAAGATGAACTAGTCTTAATTGGCATTCGAGTCGGATCGCATGATCGTTTATTTCCTGGTCAAAATCGTTCCAAAAGGTATCGAAAAAATGACGAATAAGAGAAGTCATTTATACCATATAAAAACAAATAACCCCCAACATCTACATTATAGATATTGGGGGTTATTTTAACAATGATTTTGAGGGGTTATTTGTGCCTTTTTTAATCGCCCCTATAAAACAGCCCCCGTTATCTAGTGGATAGATAATAGGGGCTGTTTTTTTGTTTAATGGTATTATAGGTACTATATTAGTATGAATATATTGGAGAAATAACATGTATAAAAACATCAAATAAATCGTTAGCGGATTGGGCGCTTTTATAATTGCCCAATGGCTCTATCATACTCTGTCACAATATCCAAACATCAATATTTGGCTGGCTAGACTGCTTCCTATTCTTATCATTTTTATTGTGTTCTTTTCTCTGCAATGGATAATCAACACATTTGAAAAGTAACCTTATAAATTTTAGTTATTATATTGGGCTGAAACCCTTGCTACAAGCGGACTAGCAAAAATGCAAGCTCGACAAAAACATAACTAAATAATCTATTGCTCTTATGATGATATTTTACCAAACGAGAAAAACTAGTCCGGAATATCAGCATAAGAGCAAGTGTGTTAATCAGTCCGTATTAGATAGTTTTCCGTCGACAATTTTGTAGACATTATCAGAAAACTCTCGCAGACGATCATCGTGCGTGACGATGACGACTGCTTTTTCCTCGTCATGCGCAATATTAGCAAAAAGTTGGCCAACTTCTTTGACACGTGCCGTATCTAATGCTGCCGTAGGTTCATCGGCTAGGATGATCGCCGGGTCTGTATACAACGCACGGGCAATTGCAACGCGCTGTTGTTGACCGCCAGACAATTCGCCAGGGTATTTGTTTAATAATTTTTGAATGCCTAGCGTTTCAATAATTTTGTCAAATCCATCTTGACTGAGGTTATTGTTAGGCTTCACCTGGTCAACAAGTTTGAATTGGTCTGCTACGGTTAAATATGGCACGAGATTGTACGCCTGTAAGACGAAACCGATTTGTTCAAGTCGTGTTTTTTCGGCTTCTTTGGTACTCAAATCACTGATGTCGTGACCATTCAAACGAACTGAGCCGTCTGTTGGTGTCTGTAACCCGCCTAAAATGGTTAGCAAGGTACTTTTACCAGATCCTGAAGGACCAATGATAAGCGACACCTCACCAGCTTTAAACGCTAAACTGACGTCTTCTAGTGCCGTAACTAAATTGGTTTTCTGACCAAATTGTTTCGTCACGTGTTCAAGGGCTAGTTTTTCTTCACGCATCTTTTTAACCTCCAATTACTGATACCGGATCAATCTTACTAATCACACGAATCGGAATGATTGCACCCAGTAACCCGGTTACCATCAATCCGGCCGCAATGAGTCCCATCAATCCCCAATCAAATGCCATTGGTACGCTATCTGGAATCCCAAATTCAGTTAATGCCGATAGTACAGCACCAACGACGATACCAGTTGCCATAATAAAGAACGTCTCAAATAACGTATTTTGGGCCAAGAAACGATTTGGAATGCCTTGTGCACGCAAAACTGCCAAGTTAGGCAATTTTTGAACCGTTAGAATGTAGAGGAAGATGGTAATCACAATCAATGAAATGACAATCAGGAAGCCAATCATGAGACCAAACGTCGCTTTTTGCGGTGTATAACCTGGCAATTTATTGATAAAGGCTTGGTATGAATAAGTCTTTAATGCTTTATCATCGACCGATTGTGACGTTTTTGAAGTAACTACGCTACCTTGGAATTGATCTGACACGCCCTTAATGACACGCCATTGCGCTAACGCGCCATAAATAACAGGTGCGGTGTTATACGTGGCATTTTTCGCATAACCCACGATTTTATATTTCGTATCAGATAACCCAATCGAAATTTTATCCCCCATACCGTAAATATCCTTATCAACTGAGTCAGCGAGGACGACTTCGTTAGCTGCCTTTGGCAAGTGCCCCTTGGTTAATTGTAGGTTTTTAGCGATGTACTCGTCGTTATTCATCCCAACGAATTGTGCGGATTCACGTTTTCCGCCAATTTTCATATTAACTGGTGTAATGCCAAGTGTTGCGGTTTTGTCGTCGCTTAACTGATCCACCTGTTTCGTTGTCAGTAATGACTGTCCGGCATTGCCATTAGCGTCTTTGGTCATTACAAAGGACTTAGACTGCCAGCTGTCCACCGCAGCGGTGTTAGCTGTTGCCAGCCCGAGCGCCAGGGCACTTAAAATGAAAATCAAATAACTGATTAAGACGACGACTGTTAGAATCAAGCCGTACCGTAGTTTTTCTTTTTTAATCTCTCTAATTGCTAAAAACATTTGTTCCTCCTGTATTTGTTGCAGTTCAGCAAACTTACTATACACAAGTATACATGCTTTTATGATGAGATTCCGGACTAGTTTTGCTAGTTTGGTAAAATATCATCATAGGAGCATTTTTATTTATGGTTACACGTTATGAAGAGGACTTAAAAAAGTCCATTGTGGAGATGGTTAAAGCGGGACGACGATCCGATGAATTATCCAAGGAATACGGTCCTTCAGCCGATTCAATTCGGAATTGGGTTAAAGGCGCTAAATCAGTTGAGCTAGAAGACGGTACTGAAGTAACGTCCAAAGAATTCAAACAACTTCAAAGGGAAAATCAGCGATTAAAGGAGGAACTTGAAATTTTAAAAGCTGCGGCGGTGTTACTGGGAAAGCATTAGGACGAATTAATTGCCTTGTCTTCATAGAAGATCAGTTATTGCGACACCGCTTATCAATTATTCTTTCGGCACTGAAATTACCGCGCAGCACCTATTACCATTGGAAAAGATATCAACCTAGTCAACACGAACGTGTTGATAATCAGCTCAAAGAAAAAATTGAATTGATTTGGGAAAATAATTATCGTGCCTATGGTTATCCACGAATAACGATGGTGCTTCGCAAGTCAGGCATCTGTGTTGGGTCAAAACGAATTTTACGATTAATGAGGGAAATGGAGATTCACTCTTTAATGAATCGGCGATTTAAAAAACCTGGCACTCATGTGGATCATTCACAACGCCCCAATTTAATCAAGCACCAGCCCAATGCAAGGATATGGCGTGCTGACATTACTTATTTGGAATTACGTCCAGGAACCTGGGTTTATCTCAGTTCTATTTACGAACCAAAGGTTCATCAAGTTCTTGCTTTCAAGATTGGTCGTCAGATGGAGGCGACGTTAGTTGTAGAAACGATTAATCAGGCGCTTGAATGTCATCAAAAGCCACAATATTTTCACTCTGACATGGGTTCACAGTACACCAGCAACGAAGTTGAAACTTTACTTGAACGGCATCAGATTAGCCACTCATACTCAAAACAAGGTTATCCTTATGATAATGGGCCAATTGAAGCTTTTCACTCATTGTTGAAGAGAGAGTTTGCCTTTCAAACAACTTTTTCCAATTTTGAGGACTTGGTAATCCGAACCTCAAATTACATCAGTTGGTTTAATTCCGACAGAATTAGAACGAGTGTTTAGAACCTGTCTAGTATCTTTTAAGAACTATCTTCAGGAAGGCCAATACAACCATTTGAAGACTGCTGTTAAGGGCACGTTCACAGTTTTTCCAAAGTCGCCGACATTTGTCTAGCCAACTCCATGAACGTTCAATGATCCATCGTTGCGGTAACACCGTGAACGTATGCAACTCGTTGCGTTTAGCTACCGTCGTCTTAGCATTCAAAATGAGCTTCACCTGATCCGCAAAGTCATTGCCAGTGTAGCCACCATCAACCATGACATGCTGAACCAGCTCTAAATTTTGGCTAGCCATAAGCATAGCCAATGCACCTGAACGATCTGATGCATTAGCTCGTGTCACGAGAATGGCTTGTGGTAAACCATTAATATCAACCGCCATATGACGCTTAATCCCTGAAATCTTTTTGCCGCCATCGTAGCCACTATTTTTCGTTAAATCAGTGGTTTTAACACTTTGAGCATCAACAATCACAAACGACGTTCGGGCCGATCGGCCCTGTGCAAAGCGATAGGAAGCAACAGTTTTTTTAAAAGCCTTTCTAATAGCGAATCAGCTGTCGGGTCTGGTTTATCTCGCCACATATCGTAATAGCGGTAGACGGTATGCCATTCCGGGAAATCGTGCGGTAATTCACGCCATTGACACCCTGTAGTAAGCGAGTAAAGGATGGCATTGAATACGTCATAAAGATCATAACGACGCGGTCTTGTATGCTTGCGGAAGTTTTCTAAATCAGGTTGTATTAACGCAAATTGCGCTCGAGAAATATTGCTTGGATAATCTGGCATGACAAACTCCTCAGTCGGTTTTCCACAATTCTACCAGATTCAGCAGATACTAGACAGGTTCTTAGGGAATTCTTCCCGAAAGGGAAGTCTCTCAGAGCAGTTACCCTGGTTGAAATTCAAGCAGTCCAATCCGCACTGAACCATCGTCCCAGACGTATTCTGAACTATCTTCGCCCATGCGATTACTACAACTAAAAATTATTTGTGGGTGGTCAATATTCCGGTATGGATAGATTTCGTCGTGCCAAGTAGGATACCGATTCAAGTGGCATTAAGCCTCCTTAAGGGCTAGTTCATGCACTTTAGCACTAACTTGATTAAGAACCTGTGTTTTACGTTCATCTGTCAAAAAGACGCGCTGACTTAAAATTGGGTAGTGTTGTTCACGTGCGATTAGCAATAATTCACGATAAAGCAAAGTGGCGGCTAATAACGATGGCCGGGCGACGGGATCAATTTGTGGCATCATGGTTAATGCAGCCTCGTACTTGTTCATGGCAATCTGTGCTTCATGTTCCCAAAGCCGAATAAAATTGGCAGATGGGATGGGGCCATGCAAGTCAGTTGGATTGAGCTGATAGTGTGCCAATAGTTTTGATGGCAGGTAGATTCGGCCACGTTGGTAGTCTTCACCAACATCTCTTAAAATATTGGTGAGCTGCATGGCGATGCCTAATTCTACGGCTGGTTTGACAAGTGATTGCGGGTTAGTTGCTAGCATTGGCAAAATCATCAGACCAACTGATCCGGCGACGTAATAGCAATAGTCTTCAAGTGCTTGCTGAGTTTGAGGTTGTTTAAAAGTCGCGTCTTGTTCTTGACCAGTGAGCATATCGAAAAAGACGTCAAGATTCATATCATAAGTCTCAAAAACGACGGCCAGTGCGCGCCACATTGGGTGGTCTGGGACATGACCATTGGCAAAGGCGGTCAATGATTGGCGTAATGCCATTAGACCATCAATATCATGGTCAACATCAACGAGGTCGTCGGCTGTTCGACAAAAAGCATAAACGGCGTAAATACTCCAAGCGCGTTCTCGTGGTAATTGCGAGAAGGCGGTGTAGAATGCGCTAGAGGACCTTTTAGTAATTGCTTGACAGTACGCAAAGTCAGTACGATGTTGTTCGAATTTAGGCATTAGTTTGGTCATCTTTAATCAACTCCTCAACGGCTAATTTAGCACTTTGCATAACAATGGGAACACCGGCCCCAGGGTGGGTGCTACTACCACAAAAATAAAGATGGTCGGCATAGTCGAACTTGTTATGGGGACGATAATAATTACTTTGCTTTAACGTCGGTCGTAAGCCGAAAGTGGATCCGTTATAGGCGCCAAACTGTTCTTTGAAGTCAACCGGTGTAAACTGCTTTTCGACAACGATATGCTGTTCAATATCGCTGAAGGTAGCCGTTTGTCTTAGTTTGTTAATGATTAGTTGACGATAGTTCTTCAGTGTTGTTGGTGACCAGTCATTAAACTTTGAGAGCTCAGGAACTGGTACTAAGACATAGAGTGCCTCACTGTTTTCGGGAGCTAAACTTGGATCCATCTTTGATGGAACATAGACATAGTACGAGGGATCTTCTGGTAACTTGCCGTTGTCAAATAGATCGGCGACGTTTTTGCTGAAATCTTGTGCAAAGTGGATCGTGTGTAATGCTTCGGTTGGGTATTTTTTGTCTAGTCCTAAATACAAGACGAGACATGAGCATGAATAATCCATTTTGGCAATTTTTTGATCTGTGTACTGACCACGATTTTGCTCATTTGGAATCAGTGTCGTCATGGCGGTTGGAAAATCAGCATTACATAGGACATAGTCACTGTGGATCGGATGATTATTGACACGAATGCCAACAGCAACTTTATCTTTGATGATAATTTCTTGAACTGGTGTGGCAAGCTTTAACGTACCACCTTGTTCTTTGAATAACTTAACGAGACTATTGACAACTGTGTACATACCACCCTTTAAAAAATAGACCCCATAGAAGAGCTCAATCATCGGAATAATGTTGTATAGCGACGGGCCCTGGTAGGGAGAAATTCCAATATACAGTGTCTGAAAGGCTAATGAATTACGTAGATTTTCATTCTTGATAAATTTTGCAATGTTTTTGTAGGCATTGTTAAAGGTGCGTAGCTGTAGTCCTGCATACAGAGCGGGTAGGTTATAAAAGTCATGCCAGTTACGGAATGATCGTTCTAAAAAATTAGGCTTCGCGATGGTATACCGGTGATAAATATCCGCTAAAAAATTTAACATACCATTGACATCATCAGGCGCAATGCGGTTAATCTCGGCAATTAATGTTGGGAGATCGCGTGACAAATCGAGACTAGATTGATCACCAAAGACAAGGTGCATCAAAGGTTGAACTTCTTCGAATGGTAAATAGTTGCGCGGATCGACCCCGCAAAAGCGAAAGACTTCTTCGTAGATGTCTTTCATCATGACAATCGTCGGCCCCACGTCAAATGTAAATCCTTGGCTAACAATCTGGTTCATTTTGCCACCCGGTTGCGCGTTTTGCTCATAAATCGTAACATTATAACCTAATTTTTGAAGCCGTACTGCAGCGGTTAAGCCACCAATACCAGCGCCAATAATCGATACTTGCTTCATCAGTAAATCTCTCCCTTAACAGATGAATAACTAAAAAACATGGTTAATCATTAGTTATATTTTGGTTTAATAATGTAAAAAGTACAACCCTAGATTGCATAATTAAAGTTACCACCCAGAAAATGTGAAAAAAGACCTGTCCGTTCTTGCTAAAATGGTGTTTGCATAACAGAGAAGGACAGGTCCCATGGCCATTATAACCTTAATTGAACGATCTCAGATAGAACTGATGCAACACCACACGATTCAATACATCGCTGCGACCTTAGAACCTGTCTAGTATCTGCTGAATCTGGCATGACAAACTCCTCAGTCGGTTTTCCACAATTCTACCAGATTCAGCAGATACTAGACAGGTTCTTAGAAAAAGATGTGCCATTTATTGACATAGGAGCAGTCATCTAATGAGCTTTTTTAAAAACAACACAAAACGAATACCTACTGAAGTGAAATTACTTACTGATATACAAAATGCTTTAGCTGATGCACCAACTACTGAAGAAAAACCATTTTTACTGGAAGCAGAACAATCTTTAAAAGACAAAAAATATTTGCCAAAAATTTTAAGTGATTTACAATTTTTTTTAACGCCCCTAGCGATAAAATCTGCCCTATCCCCAAAAGTTAAAGTTATCTATTTGAATCTTATCTCAGATAAATATCAAACTAGTACAACGGGTAGTGGTATTGGAATGATTTTTGGTGGTTTTAGTGGATTTGGTGGTCGCTAGAAAGACCATATCTCATTTGTTCCTTCTAGCAATTAAATTACGTTTTAGCCACATCATCGTTTTAACTGATATTTTGATTTTCTGATTTATCTTACTGTTAGTGCTATAGCATGATTTGATGTAGTATGCTTGATTTCAAAATAACGACAGTTAGAACAATAGAAAGGGCCAGATCAGCTATTAACGCTATTTAATTCTGCCTGAGGGTGTGACCGAAGTTTCCTAACCATGGGCTTGATTTTAGCAACGACCAACGGGAGGCGCAGTTAAATGTGAGCGTGGGCTTCGCTCACTCCTTTTTGAGTGAGGGGGGAATTGGGGACCTTGAAGCTTCCAGATCCTGGCGGATCAAATCGAATTGTTGCCGAGAAATATCGCTTTGGTAATGATGACTAAAATGTTGCATATGATCACCAACTTTTTTGACAGTAGTTATCAAATTATTTGGTCAAAATCAAAGATACTAAACAGCTTCTAAAGTTATTGAGTAACGTATCTTGAACCTCTTTAAGAACGTTTGAATCTTTGATGGGTAAGACAACTTGTTGCATAAGCTGTTAGTTCCTTTACTTTAAAATTAATTTAGTTGCAGAAAACCTAAAAATCGAATATTATAATGTAGTACGATGGTAAACTTAAAGGAGGTGGATTAGAATGAGTAATACTATTATTAAAAACAAGACAATTTCAACTCGTGTAACACCTGACATTAGTGAACGGGCTAAAGCTAATCTAGCAAAACAAGGGCTAACCGTTTCTGAGTATATACGCTTATCGTTAGTTAAAGCGGCCAATAATGAAGTTCGATTAGTCAGCTTTTTAGATTCTCCGGAAGCCTTAGCCGCTAAAAAAGAAGCAGAAACAGGGCAGGTCAAAAACATTGGTTCATTGACTGACTTTGAAGATTGGATCGATAAGTTAGATGCAAATTAAACAGACTAAATCTTTTGAACGTGAATTAAAAAAACTAGTCAAAAAACATTTCCCAATAACTGTCTTGAAGCCTTGTTTAGAAGCAATTGTTGAACAAGATGTACTTGTTTTGAATCAGATTAAAGATCATGCATTAAAAGGAAATTGGCGTGGTTATCGTGAATTTCACCCTGCCAGATATGGAAACTATGGCAAAAATTATGACAACTGGATTGTTATTTATCAGCTAGATCATGATGAATTGATTTTGTTATTGGTTGCAACTGGCTCCCATGAAATCTTGAACCAATAGCTATAGTTTAGGGGCACTTATAAAAAAAATAAATTAAAATAGCCCCCAATATCTACATTATAGATATTGGGGGTTATTTTAACAATGATTTTGAGGGGTTATTTGTTAATTATAGACCTTATATATGCATTTGCGATTATTTTTTTATTTGTCAGCATTAAGTTGGGTATTATCACTTTTAAAGTTATGGTAGATTGTAAAATTAATCCGACGCTGTTCGGACAAAAAAGATCAGCTTCCCTTAAAATGGTGTTTACCACAAACCCATCTTTTAGGAGCTGATCTTTTGTCTAGTATAACCTATTCTGAACGAATTAAAATCGAAACCTTTTGTGAACTAGGCCTGTCCAATATCCAAATGAGCGATCGCCTAAAACGATCACCTGCCACAATTTCTTATGAATTAGCTCGATGTGAACCTTACAGGCCGAAGTGGCCCAAACAGATGCCGAATACAAGCGGTCACGATGTGGCCGAAAGACTAAATTGAATGACAAGTTAAGGCAAATAATTTTAAACCATTTACGGCTAAGTTGGTCACCAGAAATGATAGCTCACGAATTTAAACTAGCGACTAAATCAATTTATAATTGGTTAAATCAAGGAAAAATTGAGTTTTCTTTAAATGATTTGCCTGAACATGGCGTGCGCCAACGGCGTAACCTTGACCAACGTTCTAAATATAATCAATCATTAGGACGGTCGGTTCTGTTGCAAAGTTTTAAATAAAGAATAAAATCCCTTACGGTATCTATGATTTAAGCTGGGATTCCCAATAACACCTTGATTTCAGTACAGACCGAAAACCCGAAGAGAGTGCCTTCTTTTCGGGTTTTCTTATATAATCCTCGAATGGCTTCCATGCCTTTAATCGTGGTAGAGGCAGTGCGTAAACTTCGATAGAATTTATTGCGTCTCTTTACTGGACGATGGTCTTGTTCAATCAAATTATTCAGGTATTTAATGGTACGATGTTCTGTCCCTTGATAAAAGCCGCCGTATTCTTTTAGTTTCTTAAAGGCACTTGTAATAGAGGGGGCTTTATCTGTGACTACAACCTTCGGTTCATCAAACTGCTTCACTAACCGCTTAAGAAAAGCATACGCTGCTTGTGTGTCCCGTTTTTTACGTAACCAAATATCCAAGGTTAAACCATCTGCATCGATGGCTCGATACAAATAATGCCATTTTCCTTTAATTTTGATGTACGTTTCATCCATTTTCCATGAATAAAAGGATTTTTTATTTTTCTTTTTCCAAATTTGATAAAGTAGTTTGCCATATTCTTGCACCCAACGATAAATCGTTGTATGAGAAACGTTAATGCCACGATCATATAAGATTTCTTGAACTTCACGATAGCTAAGGTTATAACGAAGATAGTAGCCCACGGCTACAATAATCACATCCTGCTGAAATTGCTTTCCTTTAAAATGATTCATCGTCATTCCTCCTGCTATCTTTTTCTATTATTCTACCTTATTTGATAGTAGATTTAAAACTTTGCAACAGAACCGGAAAAACTAGCTTTCGTAGCAGACCATGTGGACTCTATCGAATTAAAAATGTGGGCACAATACCTAACAAACGTACTAAATATTTACATGGATGATCAACTTAATGAAAAACAGAATCGATTAAATAAATTAAATCAAATCGTAACAAATTGGCATAATTTATTGCCATCCAGTCATTTGGTAGAAGGTCTACACGGCGCTTTCCAACATTTATCTGACAGAAACGGTGATCGTCCAAACAACATTCATATTCCACCTGTATACATTTTAAAGCCAAAAGAAGCAAACGGCGTTTGCTTTCCATCTTCGGTATATAGCTTCCGCCAACGATACAGGGCACTTTCAGGAACACCAAGTTCGGAGGCAATGATTTTAACTGGTTTGGAAGAGTTAAAACTCAAACGTACCGCATTTTTCTTAAAATCTTGGTCGTAGCGATTGCGTGAATAGGTCATTTTGAGGACTCCTTTCGGATAAATCAATTCTCTTATGTTTCTGTCCGAAATTCTAGTACAGACCCTCCATAATTTGTATGCTCTTTTCTAGTACATATTTACGATAATTATTCGATTACCAAAAATGCCACCATTCTTTATTAGTTATATTTTTAGCTGCCTGTTTTTTTGCACCATCAGTTTTTGCAACTTGGCTATTTTCTATACTTTCAAAATCTTCAACTGGGCCATCTAATTTTCGTAGGCGTTCTTTCAAATGGCGATCTTCTGCTACTGTTGCTAATTGTAATTGTTGCTGCTGATCTATCAATTTTGTTAGATGATCTATTTGGCGGTCTTTGCTACTTATTTGTTGGTCTTTGGCAGCAAGCTGTTTGTCACGTTGAGACTTTAAATCTTCTACTTCTCGTCTTAGAGTAATAAGCAGATCATTATTTTCTTTGCTAGTCTTTGTTGGATCTTTGCTACCTTTTTGTTGTTTCTTTGCTAGCAAAGGTTTTGCTACCTTGCTTCTTATAATCCTTTCTGCTGTAGTACTAATAAGGTTTGTACCTTGACTATTCTTTTGTTGGTTCTTTGCTGGTAGTCTTTGGTAGTGATATTGAATAGTCTGTTTGGAGACCTTTAATTCATCTGCAAGTTGTTTAATTATTTTTGCCAATGTCAATCACCACCTAGTTAAATTAAAAATGTCCTTTTTTCTATTTTGAGGTTAATCGATTCAAAGTACAACTGGAATCTGTAAAGATAGTTATTGTTGCACTGAAAGCGGTGTGCTAAACTGAAACTAATCTGACAACAAAATAAAAGTAAATAAAAATCAAGCCAAGAAAAAATCCCGATCCGATTGGGATCGAGATTTTATGTTCTTAGCAAGTAGCTAGACAACAGCTACTTAGTCCAAACATTCAGACCTGGCAGAATGAATGTTTGAACTTTGATTTCTGTGCTTGTATTCATTATACCTCATACCCTTAAATCGGGACAAGAGTAGATAATAACAAACAAGAAATTAAAGATGGACTAAGTAGCCAACGGCTATCTAGTCCTATTTTGTTGTTAGAAATTAAAAAAGTTGCCGATTGGGCAACCAAGAAAAGAAATCCATGCTGATGAATCACAAAGCCCTCACAACCAATGAATGCTTTGTAGTTCAGTTAGAGCATATCAGATTTGTATTTTAAAACAAGTCAGATGTTTTAGCAACTCTCTTTTGAGCCAGCATGGGTCGAGTATAGAAAGGGAGTTTTTATAATGGATCAAACAAATTTCAAGTTTTATCAAGCTGACAATGTTTATGGGGCCTTATTTTTCCAGTTTCCCAAAGTATTGATGTACGGCGAACAATATCGGTATTTAAGTAGTGAAGCCAAATTAGCCTATATGGTGCTGAAAGATCGGCTCGAGTATTCCTTACGCAATCACTGGGTTGATGAGGAAGACCACGTCTACTTTATTTTTACCAATCAAGAATTAATGGATCTATTCAATTGTTCAAAGGGAAAATTAGCCACCGTTAAGAAAGAACTCGAAAAAGCTGGCTTGCTTTATCAAAAAGCCATGCATTTTAATCCCAAAACAGGGAAAAATGAACCCAACCGACTTTACCTGGCCGAACTAGATATGCGATCAACGGACGTCTATTTACGCGGTGAATATGGCCAAAAAGAGCCGCAAACCCTTGCTACGAGCGAAAGTCTAAAAAATAGACCTTCGCGGGAGACCGTTGAAACCCTTGCTACGAGCGAAAGTCTAAAAAATAGACCTTCGCGAAAGTCCGTTGATGACACCCCGCAAACCCTTGCTACGAGCGAAAGTCTAAAAAATAGACACGATCTAGATAAAGAACTTAAAGAAAGAGATACTAATAGATACAATATAGATACTCAAAAGTTGGACTTTTCCACAGCCCATTTTTCACCAGCAGAACTAGAAAAGCAAAACCATGATCTCATAAATCATGCTAATGACTTCTTAACTGATGAAGACAGTGGCTTACCGGTTTTCTTAGAACCCGAAGCTGTGCAACTACTTAGTTTTTGGTGCCGTACCCCGCAACAGATGCGTCGCTTCATTGGCATTATCTTAAATGCTAAGTACCGAGTTGAAAAGGATCATCAAGATATTGGGGTTCTAATCCCGCTTGACGACGAAGAACTAAAACCTTTGATGACTAAAGCCTTGAGACGCTACTTTAACGCCCTAAGAAGCAATGAGAAGCATATCAAGAACGTGGAAAACTACTTGTACGGCACCATGCAAAACCTATTTGGCGTTTGGTGGAATAAACAAGCGGCTAGAGAATATGCGGCCAAACACCCGGAAGAATTCAAAAATCAAGGGGTCATTTCAGATTAGCTCTAAAATTGTTTCTCAGCCGTTTTAGTTAACTGGCATATAAATACACCAGAGCTGATTTAAAATGGCTTAGAAACGATAAATATAGCCAATAATAAGCGAAAAAAATACGCTAATTGGTTTCAAAATCCTAAATTCATGTCAATAAAACGCCAATTTGGTTTAACCCTGAAATAAAATTGTCAGCAATTGAGGACGCGGAAACCTGAAAGCTTAACTTGAACTAACCGAAATACTTGGTCAATAACCAGAAAATAAGGCCTGTCAGAATACCAGTCGGGATT
>NZ_JAGYGU010000043.1:0-13388 GCF_018991255.1 Lactiplantibacillus sp. 30.2.29
GCATTTAATTACTGAGAGATTATTGAATATGATTCACTAAATTCAACGAACGCTAATCTTGAATTTAGTCGATAAAATTACCCTCGCTTAGTATTCAAGACTTTACCAACTCAGAAAACTAGAGAAAGTTCTGAGAAATTCCGTGAAGTTGCTGATTCGAAATGAGTAAGGAAGTTTGGCGATTGTTAGAACCCAGTCTGGCTCGAACATGTTTCGGCAATATCGCGGGCAACGTGAAAGACCAATATTTAAGACGCGGGTTGTCGGCTTAAATCTGTGTCCACCATTAAGCTTAGTATGTTTCCGGCCATTGCACAGAATGCCTGGAAGCCGGAGTAGGATGAGCCTATCGCTACATGTTTACGCTAACTCGCACTGTTTCCAGCGTTCACAGCTGGCTGCTTTTGAACTTAATAATTAGCACGTCTTCATTCCCTTAGCGCTGAATAGCAACGCGCACAAAGCGTATCGCAGAGACGTAACCCCCAAGAATTCACCCCAACTTCCCGCACGCAAAAAAAGCGCCACCGACCAGTAAAAAGCCAGTCAGTGGCGCCTCATCTATCAAAATAAGTGGTTAATCGAAATAGTTAATGCCAATGGCAGCTTGCATTTCACGCCACGTTTGGTCTGCGACCACGTTGGCTTTGGCAGTGCCATCTTTCAAAATCTGTAAGACTTGCGCTGGGTCGGCTTCATAAATGGCGCGGCGTTCCCGAATTGGCCGGAGTACGCCATCAAGCACGTCCATCAGGTAACGTTTGATTTTAACATCCCCAAGGCCACCGTGTTGGTATTGGGCCTTTAAGTCAGCGACCTTCGCCTTGTCTTCATCGAAAATATCGAGGTAAGTGAAGACGACGTTGCCTTCGACCTTACCGGGATCTTCAATATGGATGTGGTCTGGGTCGGTGTACATCGACATCACTTTCTGCTTCAACGTATCCGCGTCGTCAGAGAGGTAGATGGCGTTACCGAGTGATTTACTCATCTTGGCATTGCCATCGAGCCCTGGGATACGACCCAAGCCCTTTGGTGGGAAGTAGCCTTCAGGTTCGACCAGCGTGTCCGTTTGATAAGTTTTGTTGAAACTCCGAACGATTTCACGAGTTTGTTCCAACATCGGTTCTTGGTCATCGCCAACTGGAACCGTCGTGGCCTTAAACGCCGTAATATCGGCGGCTTGGCTGACTGGATAGACGAAGAAGCCGGCTGGAACACTTTCGCCAAACGCCTTCTGCTTGATTTCCGTCTTAACGGTTGGATTACGGTTCAACCGCGCAACGGTGACCAAGTTCAGGTATTGGTTCATCATATCCGTCAACGCTGGGATTTGGGATTGGACCAGAATCGTTGACTTGTCTGGATCAATACCGACTGCCAGATAATCCATTGCGACTTGTAACAAACTCTTGCGAATCTTTTCAGGGTCATGCGCGTTATCCGTTAATGCCTGGTTATCCGCAATCATAATGTATGATTCGTAGTCGCCAGAGTTCTGTAAGGCGACCCGGTTACGCAATGAGCCGACATAGTGTCCAATATGTAGCTTACCGGTTGGCCGGTCCCCCGTTAAAATTACTTTTTTTGTCATGTTCGTTCTTCCTTTCTATTGGCACGAAAAAAGCGCCCAAATTAACTCGTTATTCGTTAATTAGGACGCATCACCGTGGTACCACCTAAATTGCAGAGACTAGTCTCTACCACTCATTGACCGATAAGGGCGGCGGCCCCGGCGTTCACCGAATCTCCAAAAAGCCATTTCATTAGTCCCTTCTAGCTCTCAGCCTCAACTAGATCTCTGTCATTGGACGCCTTACTGTTCTTTTCTTCAACGATTAATTAAGTCTAGTGTACTGGTTCTACTGAACCGTGTCAAAAATAATTCAAACGGAATCCCGACAAGCTGGGGCGACTTGAGAACTTGTAAAAAAGCACGCCACTTACAATTCGCAAGAACAGCCTAGCAAAACGCGCCTTGTCACTAATCATCATTGCGACTGCCGGTTAGTAAAGTTCCGGTCGGCGGTCTTCGAAGACGGGAATCTGGCCGCGAACGCGTTCGACTTGGGCCAAGTCCAAGGTCGCCGTAATCAACTGCGGATGGGCGCCACCAATCGCTAACAAATCCCCTAGCGGATCGATGACTAATGATTGCCCGCCAAACTGATTGTCTGGATCACTGCCGACCCGATTGACGGCAACGACAAACGCTTGGTTCTCAATCGACCGCGCTTGGAGCAATAGCCGCCACTGCATCTGGCGTTGCGTTGGCCACTCGGCACTCACAAAAATCACCCGGGGGCCTTGCGCTGCTTGCTTGCGTAACCATTCTGGAAACCGGATATCGTAACAGATGACACCCATCGCCGCGACATCGTCCAATTCAAAAACATTTTCGGTCGCGCCAGCGGTAATATAGCGGTCTTCCGCCATTAAGCCAAACCGGTGGACCTTGTCATACTGACTCACGAGTTGACCGTGCCGATCGATGACCAGCATTTCATTATAATAATGATCGTCGCGTGCGACTGCGACCGAGCCGCCAACAATGTTGACGCGAAATTGGCGGGCCAACTTACTGAGTAATTGTCGCGTCCGCTGACCATCGTCATCCGCCACAACGTTTAGCCGCGTTAACGCATACCCCGTATTCCACATTTCTGGTAGCACGATCACATCTACCGTTTGTTCCGCTGCCCGTTGAATCGCGACTTCGACCTGCTGGTAATTCGCATCTGGATCGCCGAATTGAATATCAAGTTGTGCTAGTGCGACACGCATTTGCTCCACCTACTTTTATTAGAATGATTAAAAACATATTAGAATAAATGGGAATACATTGCAAGTTTCGCGTCAGTAATCGTTCGGCCGCCGAACAAGTTCTAACACCGTGCATCCAACCGCAATTATTATGGTCTTTTGCAGGCGCTTTGATTGACATGCCTGCCAAACCCGCCTAGAATTGTTCAAGCGATTTAATGGATTTTAAGACGGGAGGCCCTCGACGTGGCAACATCAGATCAAGAACAACAACACGAGCAACAGCGGGTTGATCGAGTTATCGAGCAAGTTAAGGAACGGGCAAAACAGACCGACCACTTGTTGGAAAAGGCCCATCACGAAACTGATGTCATTCAGAAAAACTATGGTGATAATAATTCCGTCAACACGTTTGAAGTCGATGACCGTATCGAAACGAACGCGGAACTGCAACAACAAAAGCAAATGGTCGAACGAGCAGTCGAATCTGAAGCTATCTTGAAGCGGCAAGTCGGCGTGCTCAAGGACCTCAGTAATTCACCCTACTTCGGTCGGATCGATATTCAAGACAGCCCCGATGAGGACGCGGAACGCTTATATATCGGGACCGCCTCGTTTGTTGATGCTGAACAGAACTTCCTGGTCTACGACTGGCGTGCCCCGATTTCATCCGTCTACTACAACGGGACGCTCGGGCAGGTTCAGTATCAGACACCAGCCGGACAACAAACGACCGAACTGGTCAAAAAGCGCCAATTTCAAATCAATCACGGCGAAATCAAAAACATGTTCGATACCAACGAGACTGTCGGCGATGAAATCTTGCAGGCGGTCTTGGGTGAACAAAATGATGCGTATATGCAAAACATCGTCGCAACCATCCAGAAAGAACAAAATGATATTATTCGCGACACGACCAGCGACTTACTAGTGGTCCAAGGTGTCGCGGGCTCAGGGAAGACCTCGGCAATTCTGCAGCGCATCGCTTTTCTACTCTACCATTCCCGGGCGTCACTGGAAGCTGACCAGATGGTGCTTTTCTCACCGAACCGCTTATTCAGTCACTATATCTCTGAAGTGTTGCCTAGTCTCGGGGAGCGCAACATGCGGCAAGTGACCCTCGCGGAATTTCTCAGCGCCCGTTTTCAAGGCCTGACTGTCGAGAGCCTCTTCGAACGCTACGAAAGTGACCGGCAAAATACGCAATTGACGCCGGCCATTCGGGACTTCCAGGAAAGTGCCGACTTCATGCGCCAAGTCGATGACTACTGTCACCAGTTACCTGCCGACCAATTGCGCTTCACGAACATCGTCTTCAACGGCGAGGTGTTCTTCGCCAAAGAAGTGATTACCAAAATCGCGGCAGCTCTTCCTAAAGCGATGCAACCGGCTGACCGCTTCCTCGCCATCAAGAATACGCTGATCAAACGGTTAAAACACCGCATCGATGACGAGGCTCAAGCCGACTGGGTCAACGAGATTATCGACCAATTAAGCGACGAAGCCTATCACGACTTGCTGGGCAACAAGCGCCGCGGGGATTTCCAATCGCTCGACGATGAAGTCTTTTATATTGGTAAACAAATCGTGACCAAGCGGCTCCGGCAAGTATACGACGCCATCTATAACGGCTATTTCTTAGACACTTATGAACAATATAATGATTTCTTAGCCCAAGTCGACCGGCCTAATGACATTCCCGCCGCACAGTGGGAGCAACGCATCAAGGCTTACCAAGCTGCCGTGGAATACCACCGCATTGCACTGGTCGACTGTGCGCCGCTGTTATTACTGCGCGACGTTTTAACCGGTAGTGGTCAGAATCGGCGGATGCAGTACATCTTCGTCGATGAAATGCAAGATTATTCATTGGCTCAGTTGCTCTACATCAAGCACGCCTTTCCACTGGCTAAGTTCACCCTGTTAGGTGACAGTGAACAAGCCCTATTCAAAGGTATCGAGTTGCCGCAACAATTGCTAGAACGACTCAAGGCGGCATTTAACGTGCGCCGAGCAAACTTGATTACCTTGAATAAAAGCTACCGTTCGACTGAACAGATTACGAACTTTGCCAAAGCGCTATTGCCCGACGGTGACCAGATCCAGGCGTTTACGCGTAAGGGCGACTTGCCAAAAGTCATGATTCGCTATGGTGAAGACGCAGCGCTTAGCAGTCTGCGTAGCGAAGTTGACCATCAACTTCAAACGACGCATACAGTCGCTGTCCTCACTAAGGACCTCGCGGAAAGTAAGCAAGTCTACCAATATCTGAAGCATCATACGGTGACGACGCTAATGACCGATAGCGACCGCACTATGCCGCAGGGGGTCATCGTCATGCCAATCTACCTCGCGAAGGGGCTAGAATTTGACGCGGTCGTTGCTTACGATGTCTCCGCGGCTAATTACCCGGATGCTAATTCAATCGGGATTCTCTACACGATTGCGTCCCGCGCAATGCATCATTTGACGCTACTCAGCATCGGGGACGTCTCACCGCTGATTGCACAGTTGGACCCGACGCTATTTACCATTGAACATCAAGTACGCGTGTAACTTAGTAAAATCATGATACTCAAAAATGACATTTAACCGGCCCACTTGGCTGTGTTAAATGTCATTTTTTTACGTCTGACGACTATTGATTAGGTCACTGTGGATAGCGGGGACTCAGTTATACATGCTTGTCCACCTGTGTATAACTAATAGGGCTGTGTTTTATCCACAAGTGGGTATCTTAAGTGCAGCCGTATCCGGCAATTAGATAGTGCGCTGCGTCTATGACTGGTACTAGCGGCGGTCGCGGGTCGGATTAACTAACTTGATATGGTTTGATTTGCGCATAGGCTGCACTATGGCGTTGCTTTAGCTTACGTATTTCAATGTCATTTTGAATCGCTAGAAAATACTGGTCTGATACCCCGAAGAACCGGCCTAATCGCAATGAGGTATCTGCAGTAATTTGTCGACGGTCATGTAACAAATCTTGGATTCGTGAAGTAGGCACTCCAATCTGCTTGGCCAAAAAATACGCAGAAATCTGCAACGGCGCCATAAATTCTTCTTCGAGGATTTCACTAATCTTAGGTGTTGGCATCTCAGTCATAGCTTTTAATCTCCTATCCACGATGGTAATCTACAATCTCAACATCATAAAACTCATTGCCATTCTGAATCGTAAAGCAAATTCGATATTGGTTATTAATTCGAATACTGTACTGTCCCAGCCGATCTTGTGATAGCTTCTCTAAATGATTTGCGGGTGGCATTCTCAAATCATTAATCGTTTCAGCATGGTCAATCATTAGCAACTTACGTAGTGCCACGCGTTGCACGGTTGGTGGTAACGTTTTAGCAAATTCTTGTTGAAAAACCTTTTGAGTCACTTTATTCGCGAAAGTTTTAATCAATGAATTGATTGCTCACTTAATCTTATTTTAGGACAGATTATACACGTATTGCGTATACATCTCAATTATAGTGTCGCGATTTCAATTACACCTTATTCGCGACTAATAAATATCGACAAATAGAAGGAGCCCATCAGCCACTATCCAGCCACAAGTTCTGATTATCCCCATTGACCTGAACTTTTCACCTTACCCAACGAATTATCCCCACTCAATGTTAATAACTACGCTGCCGTGAACCGATTGCCCGTCTCAACATCCGCCGAAACCAGCTATTGAATAAATATGCACTGTATTTACGCTCAACGAATAACTCACAGCCGCGATTACATTGTTAACTAACCCAATCCCGCCAAGTTATCCCTTGTGGATAAATATTTTTTTGCTATTTTATCCACATCTTAACCGATGACTGCAAACACTGACTGGCAATAATCGATTTATCAAAATCCAGTTATTTCAGCTACCAACTATATCGCCACCAGATTGATAAGTGTGACCAGCCAATTAATCGTCATATGACTCAGTATGGGCACGCTCAAATTTTTAGTTTTGATCAATAACCACGAGCAACCGCATCCTACGACAAACATCCCCAATGTACTTCCCAGCTGATAGCCATGCCCCAAAGCAAATAATATATTCGTCAGTATGATAGCCAGAACGCCAGGTAATGCTTCACGCAAAACACTTTGAATCACACCTCGAAATAACAGTTCTTCAAGTACTGGACTCACGATATTGCTAGAGACTAGCGTTAGGATCCCCAGTGGGCTACGGATCAACTGAACAATTTCATAGTTTTCTGACTCAGGTTGTTTCGAAAAGACCACGGCAATGACCATTTCAAGCAATACGAGGATGATTGCAACCACAATTGCTTTTACAGCCATCGATACTGTTATTTTTTTAACGCTCATATCCTCAAAATTGACTTTTTTATAAATTATGAGGAGCACAATTCCCACAACTACGGTTAAGCCTATCAGGGCACCCCAATGTTGCCACACCTGAACGTCGCTCTGAGTCTCTCCCCACCAAGGCCAATAGCCATCTGCCAAAACAGGGACTTGAACTAACATAAAGAGCAATATCCCGATGAAGGCCTTCTTAATCCATCTTCCCGTCTTGATTAACATTCAACATTCTCCTTGCATCCTAAAACAGGCGTACCACATCGCGCCCATTCTTACGAACTATCCCAACCACTTTGACCCTATAAATTCCATCAGCACATCCATAGTCATCTGCACAACGTCAGAGTTCAAAGCATCCTCGACCTAGGAATCGGCCAACATCACTGTCATCTCATTCCCCAAGTGTGGCTAATGGCTGAAACTTTATCGATTATAGATAAAATTGTAACTCACCTGTCACTGTTTCTAACAAAAAAATAGTAACGTAGCATTATGCCAGTTAATCGTCATATCGGCGCTACCACCAATACATCTTCCTAACGATAAGATGTATAAGTCATAAAAAGTGAGGTTAACAACTGCTCCCCTAGTTATGTGCAAGCAGGAGCGGTCAATATGCTAAGTAACGTGTTTTGTCAGGTTATACGCCCATTTTTCAAGCCACCCCCTGTTACCCCCTGGCAAACAGTTAAAAGTCCAATTGATCATTTTGACGTGGCAATATCGTATTCAGCCCTAGTATGGTCAGGTTTCAGTTGTGACGTAACACAGCGATTTGCGTTTAAACCTTGAAATCGTGTCATTTTATGACGAAGTGCGCCCTGCATTCACGTTAACCGGACATTTGTTTACTTTTATAAGTTTTTCAACCAGCTGATTTAAAATTGAAATATAATGGTTTTGTTTCAACTATTAGCATTTAAGGAGGATGAAAATTCAGCTATGCCATTCATCAAAGTCGCAATCACAGTCGCTTGCTATCTAATCACGCTTTTCTTAATGCCTCCTTTGACGACTGTCTTTGGCATGCATGCTGGTCCAGTCCAGGTGATCGTTACGGAGTCGCTGATGTTACTCGCAGTACTCATCCTGAATCGGTTGTATATCAAACAGCACATTCGCTTATTGCCCACCAACACCATGTCAGAATTAAGAAAAAACGGGGTGCCTTTAGGGCTAACGATAATCGTTCTGCTTATTTTCTTTCGGAATCATCTGAATCAATTTTTAATTTCATTACTGCTTTCATTGATTGTCGCGATAACTGAAGAATACACGTTTCGCGGCATAATATTTACGACGCTTCTATCGCGATGCCTTAAACAGTTCACCACCATACGCGCCACCATCGCTGCAATGATTGCTGCGGCTCTTATCTTTGCCGCAATGCACTTGACCAACCTGTTATCCCAACCCGTGTGGTCAGTATTCTGCCAGGTGCTCTACGTGATTGGGCTAGGTCTGTTACTTGCCGCAATCTATTTAATAACTGGCAACTTACTGGGCGCGATTGGTGTCCATTGGTTGATTGATTTCTCTAGTTTCTATTCTCAAGGCGTTAATTCAGTCCCAAGCGTCATCAACGGGCCCGTAGAAGCACTGCTAAAGGGCCTCTTTTTAGATGCGCTATTTATTGGCATTGCCACGTTTATCTTAATCTCTAAGCGCTGGAAACTATTGCACCTCTTGGACAACGAAAACAAAATTGGGCGATGATTGTGATTATTCAGGCCTCACTGAAAAAGCAATCGTCATTAAAAACTGTGCCGCTAAATGAGAACAGCTTGCGATCGAGACATGCTAGTCCACGAATCGTGATGCTTAGACAAAATCAACCTTGCCAAGAAAAGCCACTTTTTTCAGTTAAATTGAGCAGGCCATCCAAAAACGGCTTCATCGCCAATAAAGACGATGAAGCCGCTTAAACATCGGATTATTTTAATCATGACTTGCCTAGGTCTGACGCATCCTGCCCAAGCTTTCCGGAGTACTCATCGGCTCCTGCAGCATATACCAAACAGCTACTGATACGCCAAATTATGCTGCATCCAATTATCGACCGCTGCCAGTTTCTCGCTCACTTCATCGACACTGCTACCGTGCACATCGAAAAATGCGGTTGCAAAGACCGAGGAATTCGGAACACCATACACCGTACCCGCTTGAGTGTAAATCTCGTAGTCATCGACATACTCGAACGGAACTTGCTTGGGCGCCGCCACTACTGTTCCTTGGCGTGGCGCCGTCAGCACAAAACCCACATATTTATCATTATGCATCTGGCCTTCACGCAAATCACTTAACTCATCGCGTTCGATTTGATGTACCAACAGTTCTTTGTAGAGATTAATATGACTATTATGCTCAATCAACGGCACAATTCTGCCGCCCCCAGCCCGACAGGCAATTTCACAGAGAACGAGTTGCCCCGCTGAATTTTCAAATACTTCAATATGGAAGATTGCGTCTTTTTCCACTGGCATCACGTCCAGCGTTGCATTAGCAAATGCTAGTATTCGACTTGATTCGCTCGTGCGATACGGTAAAAAAGCAGACGCTGTGGACACCCCGTGCTGAAAGGCCAAGCAGTCGGTCAGGTATCTTCCCGTCGAAATATATCGGACTTGATGATCAACTCGTAAGACATCAATATGGTACATCTTCCCGTCAACAAAGGATTCAATCATTTGCGGCTCTCCAGAATGATGGGCCACCGCTGCCATCACTTCAGCGACATTGTGAACAACGCTCGTATCTGCAGAACCACCGCCTGAAACGGGTTTAATGACAAACGGATACTGGTTTTCATGCGCCTCAATAAAACAGAGCGCATCCAGTAAATCGTCAATCGCCTGAAAGTCAGTCACTGGAATGCCATGTTCACGCAGGTAACTTTTCATTTTGACCTTATCACGATACAAAATCGCGTTTTCAATGCGCTGACCAGGCACCTTGAATAACTTTCTCAACCTAGCCGCAATTAGCACATCTCTTTCTCTAAACGAAATAATCTTCTGAATCCGATTATGGTCGTTAATGCGTCGAATCTGTCCGACTAGCGCTGCTTCCGCATACCAATCATCTACATAAGTCAGGGTTACGTTGGCGGCAAAATTGGCGGCCGCATATTCCGCCCGTTTCTTACTGGTCGTCACCACATCATAGTGATTATCGTCTGCGGTTAACCATTCATCAAGTCTTAAGGTCGCTATCGATAGGTTCGCTAAAATAACAATTTCCATACCATCACCCGATTTCTACAATGACTTGCTTGAGCCGATGCAATAAATTCATTTTTAGCCGATCTGGGTCAGTATCTGTGCCCATCATTTGAAGAATTCGATTCTGATTATCAATGTCGTCCACAGTATCACCGACCTGCTTTCGAATTATTGTCTTAAAAGAGTCATCATTCGGAACGTCCAGCCGCGTAATCACGCCACGTTTGGTCGGGAAAACTGACATAATTGAACTGTAGCTGCCATTCCAATCAGGAAGGTGACTCACGGATTTGTTCTCGGCAATCAAATCTCCCCAACAAGCGACAACGTCACAGTGATAGACGTTGTTCATCAAGACGCCCATCATGCCACCACCCATTCTGATGTGCGTTTCGACTAGTTCAATATGGTCGTCTTTAGTCACAATAATTTCAGTGTGACCAACCCCTGACTTGATTCCTAACGCATCATTTATTTGCGTCATGTACGCGGCAATTCGTTGCGTCTCATCAGCCGTTAAGCGCGCGGGAATAATGTGCCCGACTTCATTCATATTTGAATCTTTGATCTTTTCCGTCACGTTCAAGACGTGATGTTGGCCTAAGTTTGAAAAAGTTTCAACACTGTATTCTGTGCCATCAATAAACGTCTCCATGACATAATCTGATAAATCTTCAATATCTAGATTCTTCAAATCCTGTAATGAGTTAATCTTTCGCACGCCATGGCCGCCAATACCATGATCAGGCTTGAGAATAAACGGATAATTAAAGGCGCTGATTAGACTCAAAATCTGTTGTTTAGAATGAACTGATTGGCTTTTACAGTGACTTAACCCGACTTCATCTAGCCGATTGCGAACACGATGCTTATCATTCAAGAAACGAATATCATCCTCCGTAAAACCCGCAATGGCATAGGTATCGGCAATCTTGGCGGCCAACTGCTGATAACTTTCCGAGAACGAATAGACAAAGTCAAAGCTAAAATCGCCGAGGTTCAACTTTTCAATCTCATCGAAATCAGCTAGATCATCCACAATAAAAACATGCCGGTATTGCTTAGCAGCTAAGGTCTCAGCATGTGCCTTCGTACAGATAATACTGACGTCAACGTACGGCGCTAGTGACCGATGCGTGTAGTCGGCGCCTTGGATAACTAAAACTTGTTTTCTCATTATATCAACCTCCTCACTTCAGCAAATAGTTTTAACGTGTTCCAACCCGTCGCTTGGTTTTGCGACCGTCATCAATTCCGTTATGTCGTGTCCATCTTTTTAATTCAGTATCGAATCGCTTCATGACTCATTTTCAGAACATCAATGTTGACTTTGACAAATTATTTATGTAATTGAAACCCAATCGATTTTATATTTCCGACTTTCTGCCACCCACCACAGATTTACCTCAACAAAGTACGGCATCAATCGCGCGATACCACCATATGCGCCACCAGCACCTTTCACGCCACCACTAGCTGGCTCTATCACCTTTGCTCAATATCGGGGCTACTGCGGGAACAGCCGACAGTCCAATTCTCACCTCATTCAGCCTGACACCAATTTGGAATCATCGTCTACTGATTAACACGAACCAAATCGCATTAATGACGGTGATGCCAGCACTAATGATTGCCAGCGCTTCGATGGCATGTTGGTCGATAATCAATCCGAAAAGCGTGCTCCCGATTGGAACTGCGATACTCGCACAGATAAAAATCATTGAAAAAAAATAACCAATGAGTTCGTTTCTCACATTTATTTGGATGTAGCTTTGCAAGCCGACATTATACCTGGCATAGAAGAAGCCGAGTATGAACGAAGTCAACATGAACGCCTCTTTTGTTAGAAAGATGCCAGTAACACCCACGCTGAGCCCACCAACGATTAGCCCCCAACGCTCCCGCGATATTTGCTCATCAATATGGATATATCGAATCGAGAGCAACCCTAAAATTGCCGCAGCGGATTCAATGCTCACGATTAGGCCATATAAAGAATGATCATGAAAATTGTTAATCGCGATCGTTGGAATAATTAGCGTGTATCCCGACAAAAAGATATTCGAGAAAAATCCAGCGATGATCAAGTAGGCTAGTAAGGGCGCTTTGAGCATATAGACGAAAGCCGATTTATAAGTCACCCCGTTCCCATCTGATAATGATTCAGACTCACACCAGATGCCACGGATAAATAAAAATGAAATAAAAAACGAGATACCATTCAAGGTAATCGTCCCAATTAGTGATAGCCAGTGATTGGTGTAAAGAAACGTGGTTAGCATCGGCATGACCACCTTGATTGTTTCTGTCCCCGTACTTATCACAGCGTTAAACCCGATGATTCTATCCTTCGATACGGCGATACCAATCAATCTTTTCAGTGACGGCCCGGTCATCGCGACGTTCATATTCAAGGTAAAGACTAATGCCAACAATATCGGCAGTCGATAATTAGTGGTCAGCAGCAACACATCGGCAATTAAGCAAAAGATTGCCGACAGCCCATCCGCGTACCTGATGGCCTTAATGAAATAAAGCTTTTTGGAAATCGTGGCCCCTAGAAACGAAAATAGCAGCGATGAAACACCGGCAATACTTAAGACGTGCGACAACACCCGTGCCGATCCAAATGTGTCAATCACCCACACATTAATAAACACGTTGAAAATACTGGTACCGACTAGCGACGAAAATTTTGAAGTTGCTAGTTGTAGCTCTACGCGTTCTCTTTCCACAGCACCACCCCCTTTCCCTTTTGCATCCAAGGCAGACATTGCTGATCTCTAGAATCAGTAGCGCTCATCAAAATGAACACTAAACACAAACCAGTTAATCTGAAATGTGGCGCCCGCCTTTACATCCACTACCTACCCCATCCCGTTCTTGCACGACTAACACTGTAACTTGGATCGTAAGTAGCTTTTAGATGTTATTAACATTAAAACTAGATTATAAAGTTGTCAATATATTTTAATCTAATCGTCCGATTAAGATAACTAATCAAACTAAAAATCAACCGTCTTGAATCGCTGATACTGCTTGTTTCCAAGTGTTCTATATATTAAATAGCAATTATA
>NZ_JAGYGU010000044.1:0-11931 GCF_018991255.1 Lactiplantibacillus sp. 30.2.29
GTTCAAATGCAGCCAGCTAAAGACCGCTGGAAACAGTGCGAGTTACCGTAAACTTGCTGTGGTGGATGCTTCCTAGTCCGGCTTCCAGGCATTCCGAGCAATGGCCGGAACGTGGTGGACAACACAGATTTAAGCCGACAACCCACGTCTTAAATACTGGTCTTTCACGTTGCCCGCGATATTGCCGAAACATGTTCAAGCCAGACTGGGTTCTAACAATCGCTAAACTTCCTTACTCATTTCGAATCAGCAACTTCACAGAATTTCTCAGAAATTTCTCTAGTTTTCTGAATTAGCAAAGTCTTGAATTCTAAGCGAGGATAATTGTATCGACTAAATTCAAGGTTAGCGTTCGTTGAATTTAGTGAATCATATTCAATAATCTCCCCGTAATTAAATGTCATAAAGCAGCATCAACATCGCCTAAAAGTTTACCTGAAAGACCATTCACCTAAAATTCAGTGGTCAATTGCGCCCAGATAGGTGGCCGTTCATCCGCCATTCGAGCGGCTTCCCGACTGGAAGGGCTGGCTGACAATGCTCAAGGGCGAAATTCTTCTTGTCCGGGTGAATTTCCCGGGCTAGAAGAAGACTCGTATTTGAAATTGCGCAGTGTTTTTCTGCGTGAGTTCAAATCGATGTCCGCCCTGTTCCAGCGTTGTCAGCCAGCCCTGGAAGTCGGAATCGGACGATCATCACTGACGAACAGTAAGCCAAACAATTGGCACGTTTTAATCACCTTTCATGCTAAATAATAACTCGCACAACGCACCATATTAAGCATCAATACGACCCGCAACACTCAGGAATTTGCGCGCTGATTATTCGCAATTAGTTGCACAATGTCGGCCGGTAGCGGTGCAAACGTGGTCAGTGACTGTTCAATAAATGGATCATCAAAGGTCAATTGCATGCAGTGTAGGGCCTGCCGGTTGAGCCACGGATCACGTGGACCACCATAGAGCGCATCTCCCACCAACGGATGACCGCTAGCGGCAAAGTGAACGCGAATCTGATGGGTACGCCCAGTGTGTAAACGCACCCGGACAACAGTCATGTTGCGTAGTCGTTTGACGACCCAGTACTCGGTTAAAGACGGCTTGCCATCGGGACGCGTGGTTCGTTTGATAAACGAATCAGGCGCTCGTCCGATCGGTGCGTCTAACCAGCCATGCTCATCCGGCAAATCACCACTGACCACGGCTAAATACATCTTGCGCATCGCATGCGCCTTTAACTGATGATCGATGATTGAGTGGGCAAAATGGTGCTTAGCGAATAGCACGATGCCACTGGTGTCGCGGTCCAAGCGAGTCGTAATGTGAACGACCTCATTATCATAACCAGCCACGCGATAGTACCCTTTCACACGGTTGGCAAGCGTATTATCTGGCAACGCGTGGGCTGGCACTGAAGCCACGCCAGCGGGCTTGTTGACGATTAAATAGTCGCGATCTTCATACAAAATATCAATTGGCAAATTGGAGACGCCGAGGTGGTCGTTACCAACTTCTGCCGGGGTAACCATCGTGACGGTCTCACCACCAGTCAACATATGAATCGCAAGTACCGGTTGATCATCGACAAGAATCGCACCACCGTGAAACTTCACTTTTTTCAGCAAACTCCGCGTGACCCCATGTTGGGAGAGCAGCGTCTTGACCTTCATCGGCTCAGGCGCATGATTGATCCAAGTAAACCTCATTGTTCGTCCAACCCAATGAAGGACGTCCCGACCCGTTTCCAGAAACGATTGTGCCGGTGCTGCGCAAAAGCGATGCGCCGATTTGCAATCGAATAGCGGATTTCTTCAATCGGACGTGGTTGGGTATCCAACTGGTCGGCCGTAAAGACAAAATGTGATTTTTGTTGCGGCCGAATCGTAATCGTTTCATACGGTGCCACGATGACTGGTGAGCCCAGTGTCCGGAACACGCGGTTGTTGATCGACGCGATTTCCGCCATCTGGAGCGCGTCCAATCGTGGATGAATGACCGCACCACCGACCGATTTATTATAGGCCGTGGAGCCCGTTGGTGTCGAGACACAGAGGCCATCGCCCCTGAAACGTTCAAACAATTCATCCTGAATGTAGACATCCGCCACCATCGTACTCCCCAGCTTTTTGAGTGTGGATTCGTTCAACGCTAAGTAATGATCAGCCATCTGGTTGTCCGCATAAGTAATGTCCACTGCTAGCAACGGATAAGTGACACTCTGGCCATTATCCTCTAGTAGTCCAGTAATCAGTTGGTCAATCTCATAGTCGCGCCAGTCAGTGTAAAAGCCCAGGTGTCCAGTATGCACACCGACGAACCTGACTTGGTCAACCATGTGGCTGTAGTGATGGAACGCTGATAAGAGGGTCCCATCACCCCCAACCGAGAGTACGATATCAGGATGGGCATCGTCAATTTCAAACCCGGCAGCGAGTAATTTCGTATGCAGTTCACTGGCGACTGCCGTGGACTTCTCGCTCTCATTTGCAAAAATAGTTACTTTCATGAATTTTGATCTTCCTTTGTACTGTCAGGTTCATCATTACCTGGCCCTTTGCCGTATGAAAACAAGCTCTGAGCTTCCTGGATTTCCTCGCGAATTTCTGACATTTCTTTATCAAGACTGAAGGCCGCTTCGGCAGCGCGTTGCAATCGTTGACTCAAATTTTCGGGAAAGTCCCCTTGATATTTATAGTTAAGTGAATGTTCGATGGTCGCCCAAAAATTCATGGCTAACGTCCGGACTTGGATTTCAGCGAGGATTTTTTTCTCACCACCGACCATTTGAACCGGATATTCGATGACGATGTGGTATGAGCGGTAACCAGACGGCTTTTCATTGCTGATATAGTCCCGTTCTTCCAGAATCGTCATGTCGGTCCGTTTACGCAATAAATCGACGACTTGGTAAATATCTTCTACGAACTGGCACATGATTCTTAAGCCAGCAATATCCTGCATATCTTGTTCCAGCCGGTCTTCTTGAACCTTACGCCGGGTCATTTTTTCTTTGATACTATCGACGGGCTTGACTCGCCCCGTTACAAATTCAATCGGTTCGTGCTGATTTAAATCGCGAAATTGTTTCCGCATTCCCCGTAATTTAACTTTCAACTCATCAACGGCTTGTTGATAAGGCAGTAAAAAATGATTCCAATCTTCCATCGGGGCACCTCCGTTTCAATCCATACCCTAAAATTTTACCATAATTTGGCGGAATAGAAAGTTAACGTTCTCGAGAATGAACACTAAGCTTACGATTCTCGCCAAACTGCCATTGAGGAAACAAAATACTTTACGAATTTATCAAATCGGTGCATGATAACTGGTGAAGGTTTAATCTAAATAACGAGTTGAACTTAACATTAAAAAATTCATGAAATTAAAAACTTGCAAATACCACGTTTGATTGGTATTCTGCACTATGACGCGAATAGAGAAAGTGGAGGAATTATGACGTGTTAGAAGTGTATTTATTTGTAAATCCGTTGGCAAACCAATGCGTACGCGACGAACAGAACGTGTTACGGTTGGCAAATGACTCAGACAAACAAATCCAATTTCAATTCGTACCGTTACTTAATATCAGTGTGATTCAACGGGCTTTGAAGTCCCAAGGCATTAAGACGACTGACTGGCATGCCCAGAATCAACAATCACAGACTTTGTATCGGGTTATTTTGGACTACAAAGCGGCCCTGTTCCAAGGCAAAAAACGTGGGCGTAACTTTTTAATTGCGCTCCAATCTGCAATGCTCAAAGCCGGGCAACATTATTCGGAGGAGCTTGTCAAAACCGTCGCAACTGACTGTCGAATTGATTTGGACATGTTTATGGAAGATCGGAATAGTGAACTGGCTAAGCAGGCCTTCCACGCCGATCAACGACTCGCATCCGAAATGAACATTACCGAAGCCTCATCCGCGGTCGTTTTCGACTGCGATCAATATGATTATGGGGTCTTACTCGAGCATTTTAATTACAAGACACTCTTTGACCTCGTCAACGGCAATCTGGATCCATTCCAAGAAGCCAACCGGACCACAAATACAAGTTGTGCCAACCTTTCCAGTGCACAACTACACGTTTTATAATTTCAGTAATTGCAATTATTCAACTGGACAACCAGTCAAAAAGCACCTGACGATCATTTTCGCCAGGTGCTTTTTGACGTTGTCACCACTAATTCCTATTGGGCAGCAGTCACCAATTGTTCAAATTCATCCAAGCGTTCAGCAAACACTTTGAATGCAGCATCCAAGTAATCCGGCTTAGTCATATCGACACCCGCACGATGCATCACATCGATTGGGAACGCCGAAGACCCCGCCTTCAGATACCCCAGATAATCCGTAACTGCGTCTGGTTGCTTACTACTGATCCGTTCAGCCAATGTCGAAGCCGCCGCGAAACCAGTCGCATACTGGTAGACGTAATAGTTGTAGTAGAAATGCGGAATTCGGGACCATTCATCCGCAATCTGCGGATCACTGACCACCGCGTCACCGTAGTAGCGTTGATTGAGTTGCAAGTAGTATTTCGATAGCCGGTCAGCGGTCAAAGCTTGCCCTGCTTGGTCTCGTTCATGAATCCATTGTTCGAATTCAGCAAATTGCGTTTGACGGAAGACCGTCCCCTTGAAGCCGTCGAGATAGTAATTCAAAACATACGCCCGCATCTTAGGGTCCTTTTCAGTCTCCAAGAAATAATTAGTCAGCAAGTTTTCGTTGGTCGTCGATGCAATTTCAGCCACAAAGATCGAATAGTCACCATACTGATAAGGCTGATTATGGGTCGTGAAGTATGAGTGCATACTATGTCCCATCTCGTGGACGAGCGTGTACAAGTTATCGATATTGTCTTGCCAATTTAAGAGCATATATGGCGCCGTATCATACATGCCTGATGAATATGCCCCACTCCGCTTACCTTGATTTTCAACCACATCGATCCACCGTGAACCAAAGGCCGTCTTGACGTGTTTGATGTAATCTGGGCCTAAAATCTTTAACGCCTGTAATGCCGTGGTCTGGGCTTGCTGATAAGTATATTTGATGGCAGGCTTCTCAGCCAATGGTGTATACATATCATACATATGCAATTGGTCTACCCCCAGCAGCCGTTTACGGAGGGCCACGTAACGATGTAATAAGTCCAGATGGTCATCAACCGATGTCACTAGCGCGTCATAAACTGACGTTGGAATCTGGTTGGCTGCTAACGCCGCTGCCCGCGCATCCGGATAGTGATGCGCCTGAGCGACAAAGTTATGCACCTTTACTTGACTCGCTAGGGTTGAAGCAAGGGTCCGCCGAAACTGGCTATAAACCCGGTATAACGCTTCAAACGCTTCGCGACGAACGGCTGGATGCACTGATTCTAGCAACACGCCATATAACCCCTGCGAAAGGGTCACTGGGTTACCGTCATCATCCTTGACTGTTGGAAACTTGAAGTCAGCATTGTTCAAGACGCCAAAGGTCTTCGCTGACGCGCCAAAAATATCACTGGCACCAGCAAGTAATGACTCTTCGTTTTCTGATAAAACGTGCCCCTTCTGGAGCCGGACAGTATCGAGTAAGTGCCGATAATCACGTAATGTGACGTTTTGATCCAAATAAGTATCAAGTTCATCCGGTGTTAATTGCAAAATTGCCGGTTCAAACCAGGCAGTGGCGGCGGATACCTTGGCCGTTAAGCTGCTAGCCTGATCGTCGAGTGCGGCGTTGGTGCTGTTGCCAGTGTCCTGGTCACTCTTCAAGCTCGCGTACACGGCGACCTTTTCAAGCCGTCGATAAACATCCAGGACGGCCTGAATCCCTGCTAATACGGTATCAGCGGAGTCCGTAAAATGTTCTTTCAATGCCGTCACAGCTGTCAGTGCGGCTTTAACCTGCGCGACATCCGCTTCATACGCAGCCTGAGTGGCGTAGATTGGGGTCAGATCCCAAGTCAGTTCTTCAGGAACGGCTGAACGGGTCGGCAATTGTTTGGTTGCTACCATGCGAAAACCTCCAATTAATTCAATATAGCACTAGATTACCACAGTTTGGACCGGTCGCCGCAGATTGTGTTCTAAAACTTAGGTTGTTCCCACTTAAGCGCTGCCTGATTCAAGGCCCAATCGCGCCCACGTCGTTGAATCACGTGCTGTTGATCCAGACGAGCCGTGACGGCTAAAAGCAACTGCCGATGCAAGGTACCTTGCTCACGCATACACGCTTGCCGGGCCAGCAATGGCTGTAATTCCGTCCATAATAACGCCTGAAGTCGTTCATGAGTGATAACGGTCGGCTCCTGCCGTAATTGACCAAAAACATGACCGTACCACACCAAATACGGTACCGTCAGCAATGGTAGTTCCGGCACCCTGGGAATCGTCCAGTCTGGCAGTTGCGCAATCGTTCCGCCGCGTTGATAGCAATACCGCTGCAAGTCATCAAAAGCATGCTGATGCCGTAATCTGGCCAGTAGTAACTGCCGATGATAATGCTCGAGATGTTCTTCCGGTGGTGTTGGATTACTGACAATCGGTTGGAACTGCTGAAATGCTGCCACCGGTTGACGGGCTGATTTCAGTGACCAGCGCTGATATGTCAAGGGTTCAGCATCCAGCGTAAGAATATGGTGAATCAATTGTAAACTGGCGGTTTCCACTTGCCAGAATAAGAGATGAATGCCCCAGTGCGGGTGATATTGCAGAAATTTCAAGGCTTTGCTGGTCGACCGTAACTTGCGCTGATAGGGTTGGCCGAGAATCCAGAGCACTTGATAGCCATGTCGCCAATAGCCCTGCGTACGGGCTGCCAACCGCGTCACGGATAAGGGTGAGCACTGAAATTCAATAGCCAGCGGTGGTGTTACATCCGTCTGCACCAACAAATCTGGTCGCTGATGCAACGCTGTTAAACCCGCTTCAAGTTGGACTGAATAGCCGCTAGCAGCGAACCAGGCAGCTAATTGCTGCTTGCCAGTCACGTGCTCGTGCGTTTCGCCCTCAGAGAACACCTGACAGTCGCTGCCTCGAAAATGGGCAAAGTGCGCCGTCATCACGCTTCCCCGTTTGAGCCGAACGGGTCCTTGGCACCCTGGGCAAATATATGGAATCTGCCGACCAGCTTGACTCGCATTGACCAACTGATGATGCGGGTCTTGTGCAATTAGCATTGTCAGCCGTCCCCCTTTCAAGAAATAAATACGCAAAGAACTTGAAGTTCCGTGAAATTTTTGAAATCTGCCACCAATGGCACCAGCACGCGATTACCCATCCTTTTCGGGAAGCCCTGAATAACTAGCACCATATCGGAAACGACGTCGTCTCGATTCAACATGTTCAAAAAGTTAGCCCCTTATCGGCTTCAATTGACTGCAGTGACGCACGTCAATGAAAATGCGTATTCCAATTGTCACACCAGGGAATACTCAGTTGTTGTCGTCGATTCAACGGCACAAAAAAAGCCCCAATCTGGCAATCACTTGTCAAATCAAGACTGTTTAAGCTTAATGAAAATAGTGGCGAATCGTTTCAAGTGCGGCGTTTGACATGATTTTTTCACCATGTTCAAGCAACACGTCAGCTGATATATTCGCTAAGTGGGCATATTCTAAGGCAACTGCAACATCATCTTTGATGGTTGCCGTTGAAGATTGGTCCACGAAGAAAACCAATTCTAGATAGTATTGATCACGATACTTAAACAAGTTGGAAGCCAAACCTTCTGGCCGGAATAACTGTGCCAACGAGACCAAATCTTCAAACTGGTCAAATTTCAACACGTATTCTTTAGTTGGCGTATCAGGATCATCGATATATGGATCTAAATCGTTGGTATCCTTAGTCGGATTATGACTAACACCTTGTCCATCTTCCACTCGATTTGTATCGGTCTGCATTAGTTTGCGTTTCAAGTAATCCGAGACGTCATCTTGTGAATCACCATCATCCGACTGATTAGGCGACTGGGTAGCTTTGGCAATCGTATCTTGTAAATTATCACTATTTTTACTAATAAATAATTCTAGGCCATTGCGGTTCGGTAGTACTTGAAAAGTCACCGCATCGTTGTCTTGAAATTGATGATCAACATCAACTTCCTCCAAGATGCTATAAAAGAAACTTTCAATTTGCTTATGATTCCCTAGTAAATCCAACACGCGTATCCCGCGCTCATTGAGATCATCATTTCCAATAACGACGCGAATCGTATCTTCGTTGATGCGTTCCATCTCCATTACAGATCCACCCCTTTCTAAGTGTCAAGGGACATAATCACTATCACAATTCTAACTTATTTTCCTTTATTGTAAAGTAATCTATCTGAAAATACAAAAATTGGCCAATTAGTTAAGCTAACTAGCCAATTATCGTCACATATTTGCTAACTGTTGTGCTCGCAATAGTTCTAAAGTGCGAATTTTCCGTGGTAAGAAGCGTCGAATTTCATCTTCATTATAGCCCACTTGCAACCGTTTCTCGTCCAACATAATTGGCCGGCGGAGCAAGCTTGGATCATGAGTAATCATATCAAATAATTCATTAAGCGATAAATCATTAATATCCATGTTCAGCTGTTGAAAGGCCTTCGAACGCGTTGAAATGATTTCCTCAGTCCCCGACTCTGTCAATTGTAAGATACGTTTGATATTCTCAATTGAAATTGGTTCAGTAAATAAATTGTGTTCTTGAAAATCAATGTCGTGTGTCTGTAACCAGGCCTTGGCTTTGCGACATGAGGTACAACTTGGTGCGGTATATAAAATAACCATACTGGGTCCTCCTTGGCATCGTTAATCAATTTATATAACATAATTCATTATACGCTACCGATATTTAATTGTGAATAGATTTAACAAAATTCGTTCATTTAAAATCAATATTTTAATATACATAATACGACGATGTGTCAATTATAACTAAAATAAATCGCTTTTATTATAAATTTTGTTATTAACAATATCGTACACAATTCACTTTAACCTTATAATTTCAATAATCAGTTTACAGAAAACTGAACTTGCCAGCTTATGATTCATTTAAGTGAACTGAATACTTCCAGCAACCGCCATTATGATTAAGACACTGCGTCTTTCTCCACAGATTCAATTCTTAAAGTTCGGTAGTCTTCAAATGGTAAGCGTCTCCTACAAACTAATACAGCTTATTAGACGACAACAATTAGCCGAAACAAAAAGATGTACAGCGCTATTCCGCTGTACATCTTCTAAAAATATTTGCTTGAAACACTTAATTAAGTCCTACTCCCGACGTCATATCCAACATCACGCGAGATCCAGCTGCAGAAACTTCTGAGCAACCACAACTTTAACGGCACTACCTGCTGCGGCCTGAGCTTCCTGACGTAACTGTTCAAACGGCACATCTTGCGGCAAGTGCGTCAATAATAATCGATTGACCTGGGCCTGTTTGGCAATTTCACCCGACTGTGCGGAGGTCATGTGCCAGATTTTACCCGTTTTTTGTGCGTCAAAGTTCGTATCAGTCATTAATAACTGTGCACCCTGCGCAAAGCTGGCTAAATCAGGTAAATAGGCGGTATCCGCAGAAAAGACTAGCGTTTGACCCGTCGCGCGTTCGACTAACTTAACGGCATAAGCTGGGACCGGATGCTTCGTCGGCAGGAAACTAACGTCAAATGGCCCAATCTCATTAACCGTCGATGGATCATAAGCACGGCCTTCCGTCGCCCCAGCCCAAGTTAAAGCGCCAAAGTTTAACGGATCGGCAGTATGCCCATAGATTGGTAACACTGGGACGTGGCGTTTTCCCTGACGAAGCTGCCAGTAATATTGTAATACCCCAACATCAGCAGTATGGTCATGGTGATAATGACTCAAAAGCACACTATCCAGTTGTATGGGGTCTAAAACTTCCTCTAAGGCGTTCAGCGCACCCGAGCCACAATCAAGCAGCAAATGGTAGTCTCCCGCTGTGATCAAGTAAGAACTCGTCCCAACCCCATCATATGGATACCCACCATAGTAACCAAGCACAGTTAGTTTCATCTTCACTCTTCCCTTCAATTTTATCTTTCCACCCTATTCTAAACTAGGCTGACGAAAAAATGAAACTAACAACTTAACATATTTTCAATTATTTTGAAAAAAACGTATAATAATAAGTGTAATAACTAAGGAGTGATATTGATGAGTGGAAAGATTTCAGCAACATTTGGGACGCGTAAAATTCTTACCATGATCCAACAACAAAACGCCGATCGCGACTTGCTACTGATGCAAGCTAACGCAACTGAAGACCGGTACATGTTACTCGATTTGACTGGTGAAGAAACGGTCTTCTCCAGTCCAGTCACATATGATGTCTTGCTTTCAAAAGGAACTGCAGATTGGCACGGAATGACCAGCTTTATTTTCATCGACCTACCCGTTGAGGAACAAAAGGTCTTCAATTCAAAATTCAGCAGTTTCCGGCATGATTACAACAAACCCGATGGCCTCAAGCACTTTTGGATTCTTCGTAAATCCAAGAACGACGCAGCTTTTGTGATCGTCACAAACTGGCACAGTGATTCTGAGTATGCCGTTTGGTTACGGAGTGAATCCTTCAAACCTTTCGCCAAATATATGAACTCAGATTATGGTTACCATGAAAGCCGGTATTCATTCGTCCGTTCATTAAAATCATAGTTCAATTATGGCTAAAAGTCGTTGCTGGGATGCAGCGACTTTTTTTTGACTAATTATTTAAATCGCCAATTATGTGCGATCACTTGCATAGCGAATTTTTAACACTAATACATGATAATTATTGACCAGAATGCACTAACATGATCATGCTTCGACTCAGAATCATACGTTATTGGCCTTTCAGGGGGCTCACAGATTGTTTTAAAATCAAGTTTAACCGATTTTTAGCCTGCTGCTGTGCAACTGCATTATACGACATTTATTCGGCCATATGGACGTTTCATTTTACGGTTGTTACCATTGTAATAAGTTCAAGCCAAAATCTAGGTCAAGATGAGGTCCTGGCTGTTATAACGTGTGCTGCAAATCACTGATTTCATGCTTTATTCTTTACAGCTTACGCTCAATAAAAAGCGTATTCTAAACTTCTCGGCTTTTGAGATATTTAGAAACACGCCTCTCCTCCAACCGCTATTGTAGAACCTTTGTATTTTATTAAAACTAATTTATTACGACTCAAAAAACTGACTTTTTTAATACTTTCCATTCATCATAAGTCCAATCAATAGGATCAAAAATCCGTTGCTTTTGTAAAAAATCCTTTGCTTTCAATACTAACGGCGACGAATTTTCAATTGTAAGTTTCTCTAAAGGTATTCTGACCGCACCCAAAGAGTCCTGACCAATAAATTGAGAGATAGAATAGTTTAAATCACCTGTACTACTAACAACTTCATAGAAGACACAGATATGTTGATTATAACGCCAATGTTCATAAGACCACGGATATTTGAAACTTGTAACTCCTAATTGTGTCAATTTCTCTGGCTCTAATCCTGTCTCTTCCTTGATTTCTCTCACAATGGCGGACTGCAACCCTTCCCCATTTTCTAGACTACCACCTGGCAAGTCAAATCTATTGATATAAGGCCCGCCGTTTTTCTTAATTACCACCAAACCTTCATCATTTCCGATAATGCCATACACACCAAAAGCGCGATGAAATTTCTTAGTCATTGTTTTCTACCTCATATTTAACCAAATGTCTCTAAACTTCCTCAAAAGCCGAGAAGCTTAGTACACTCTTTTTGTATTGGAAATAATCTCTAAAGCATAAATCAATATGGTCAGTTATTTACTGCTTACAGATCCTCAAGGCAAGTTGCCTATCCGCCCCAAAACCTGTGTAGCATCCAAAATTCAGAATCCCGTGTTCAATCGAATTTCACGTAAAAAAAGACGCCATTCATAATGAATGACGTCATCG
>NZ_JAGYGU010000045.1:0-10461 GCF_018991255.1 Lactiplantibacillus sp. 30.2.29
ATACGATTCATCTGTATCTGTGGTGGTTGTTTGATGACGGCCTAGTTTTTCGTACCTGCTTAAGCAGACGATTTTTGAAAGCATAATTGCTAGGCCGAATAAGCTGTGACGCCAATTTTGTTTTTCCTGCTGACATAAGAGGTAGGCGTATCAGAATGAGACACCTTGTACGGTTAGTCCGTACATATGGCCGAATGCATGAATGTTATTGATAATTATAGAGATGGTTAAATTATGAAGCATCATCAACATCAACCAAGCTGGATAAGTACATATTTCAGAAAATAACGATCATTCTAGTTATCGTTGGGTACACCTATGTCTGCCTTTCGAATACGGTCCAGGCTGGAAGGTGTTTCTGACAATGCTCAGCGGCTTTCAGAGTGCGAGGTTCAGACGGGTTGGGACTGAGGATTAGCATAGTCAGAGGGTTAAGCGGCGAACTTCCGCTTGGCGCTCTGGCGTAGCTAACCGGAAGTCCCAGTCTGGCCCGAACACGTTTCGACAATATTGCATAGAACATGGAAGACCAGTATTTAAGACGTGGGCTTCGGCTTAAATCTGTGTCCATCGCGTTCCAGCGTTGTCAGAAATTTCTGTAAGCCGGTGTAGGACGCGCCTCAATCGGCAGGTTTACGCTAATTTGTACTATTTCCAGCGGTTCTCAGCTGGCTGCTTTTGACGTTGAATTTGACTTAAATACGTTATGCCAATTAGCCCATGTGCACAAATTGTGCACATGGGTGGCAATATACATATCAGTATGAAAGACCGAGTGACAGGGGTCGTATTTGCGGGTCAAGATAGACTAGAACACTGGAAAGTCAATAAGCCCATGTATTTCAGCCTTAGCTAATGAATTTTAGCAAGCATTTGAGCTGTTCAGTGCCTGTCCGAACTCTTAATTTATATTAAGATTATTTGCAACTCGGATATTTAACCCATATAATGTTTATAATATAGCCATTGAGTCGTTTTCGTGGGGACCGCGACAAACAGGTCCCATAGCGGATAAGCAACATTAATCAGCGGTACTGTTGATTAATGAAATAAGGGGAGAATCTACGTGAATATCGGGATATTTACAGACACATACTATCCACAGGTGAGTGGGGTCGCAACGTCCATTAAGGTGTTACGCAATCAACTCGAACGGGCTGGTCATCAAGTCTATATCTTTACGACCACGGATCCCCATGTTGATAAGAATATTTATGAGCGGAATATCTTTCGATTTACCAGTATTCCGTTCGTTTCGTTTACCGATCGCCGGATTGCTGTCCGGGGGTTGTTTAAAGCCTACCAGGTGGCCAAGGACTTAGGCCTAGATATCGTGCATACTCAGACGGAGTTCTCGATGGGCATGATTGGTAAATTTGTTGCCAAACAATTAAAAGTGCCATGTATTCATACGTACCATACGATGTATGAAGATTATTTACATTATATTGCGAACGGAAAACTGTTGAAACCATACCACGTGAAGGAAGCCACGCGCGCCTATTGTTACCATCTTAATGGAATTGTCGCGCCAAGTGACCGGGTCGCCAAGACGCTGACCGGTTACGGCGTTAAAGCGCCGATTCGGATTATTCCGACTGGTATCGACATCAACCAGTATGAACAACAGTCGACGGCTGATTATCGTAAACAACTGGGCTATCAACCGGATACGCCGGTGTTGCTATCATTGAGTCGTTTGGCGTACGAGAAAAACATTCATGAAGTCATCGCCGCCTTGCCAGCGATTTTAGACCAGGTGCCCGCCGCCCAATTACTGATTGTCGGTGATGGGCCAGCGCGTGAAACACTGGAAAATCAGGTGGAAGCAGCTGGCTTGAGTGACCACGTCCAATTTACGGGTGAAATTGATAATGACGCTGTTTATAACTACTATCAGATGGCAGATTTATTTGTTTCGGCTTCGAATTCTGAGTCGCAAGGGTTAACGTATATTGAAGCAATGGCGGCGGGTTTGAAGACCGTCGTGGCATCCAGTCCATATACGGATCAGTTATTAGACGATCCGTCATTGGGGACGACGTTTACGAGTGAAGCTGGTCTGGTCAAGGACGTGGTGCGCTATTTGCAACATCCGACGACTTTCGATGATCCTAAACCCCGGCAAAAGAAACTGTATCAGATTTCGGCCGAGTATTTTGGCAAGCAAGTCATCAACTATTACCAGGATGTGCAACTGGCTTATTCGGAATCAACGGATAAATCAGCCAATATCAGCAATTAACGAGTGGGACCATGGGCGTTGAATTGCTGTGTCACATGTAAGGGGACGAATTATGTTAGACATTACCATGTTTTCAAAGGCCGATTCAGTTAAAGGCCAAGGCGTTGGTAGCGCCTATCTTGAATTGATGCGGTTACTGCAGACGCATTGGCAAGATGAGTTCAATATTAAGGTCAATCGGTACGGGCGTTCTGCGATCTCGCATTATCATACGGTCAACCCGATGTTTTACTTGTCGACATTTATGCCGAATCGGGGGCGCAAGATTGGTTACGTCCACTTTTTGCCTGAGACGCTGGAAGGTAGCTTGAAGTTGCCGCGCCCGTTTCAAGTGATTTTTAACCGCTACTTGATTTCTTTCTACAAACGGATGGATCACATCGTCGTGGTTAATCCGACGTTCATTCCGAAGCTGGAAGCGTACCATATCAAACGTGCGGATGTGACTTACATTCCGAACTTTGTTAGCAAGCGCGAATTTTATGAAATGACCAAGTCCAAACAGTTGCGGTTGCGTCAGCAGTACGGTTATGATCAACACAAGTTCATGATTATCGGAACAGGGCAGATTCAGGATCGGAAAGGTGTGCCCGACTTCATCACTTTAGCGAAGCGCAATCCGGATATTCAGTTCGTCTGGGCCGGGGGCTTTTCGTTCGGTCGGATTACGGATGGGTATCAGGATTTAAAACAAGTCGTTGATAATCCACCGGCTAATCTATCGTTTCCAGGGATCGTGGCCCGGGAGAAGCTGGTCGACTACTATAATATGGCTGACTTATTCTTGTTGCCATCGTATAACGAACTATTTCCAATGTCGGTGCTCGAGGCGTTTAGCTGTGGGACACCGGTACTATTGCGCGACTTAGATTTATACCGCGCCATTATTGACGGCTACTATCAAGCTGCGACGGACGTCGATGACATGCAAAAACAAATCGACCATCTGCGTAATAATCCTGCTGGGATGCAATTTTTACATGACAAAGCTGTCTTGGCTGCTCAGGATTACTCTGAGGAACGGCTAGCAAGTGTCTGGCATGATTTTTATTTGCAACAGGCAAAAGAGGGGTAGTCAATGACAAGAAAAAATATCTGGTCATTACTTATCATGGTTGCACTGGGTGTCGGGATTTCTTGGTACTCATTGCGTAACGTGAAATTGAGCAATCTGATGGATGATATCGTCACCTTGAATTGGTGGTGGCTACTCGTTGCACTCGGTTGTGTTGGCCTCTACTTCGGGTTAGAGGCTGTCGTGGTTCAAAAGTTCGTTCGGCACCGTTATCGGCACTATACGTTTCGAAATGCCTTACGGGTGCCCTTAGCGGAACAGCTCTTTAACGGCATCACACCCTTTTCGTCGGGTGGTCAGCCGGCGCAAATCTTCGTGATGGCGCAGTCGGGTATCGATGCCGGCCGAGCGAGTTCAGTCGCGTTGATGAAGTTTGTCGTGTTCCAGGCGATGGTCGTTCTGAACTTTCTATTTTCAATGTTAATTGGGTTTCATTACTTGGCCGAAAAGTTGAGTTACTTGTCGTTGTACGTGTTACTCGGTTTTTTGATTCACTTTGGGGTGATCGTTGGCCTGTTACTGGTGATGTACTGGTATAATTTCACCAAACGCGCCGTTAAAATCGTTTTGATCCCAGTGGGCTGGTTTATGAAAGCCGAGCGTTTTGCCAAGTTTGAGCAAAATATCAGTGATAAAATCGATTCATTCTATGAAGAAAGTTTACGGATGACGAAGGATTGGCGGATGTTACTGGAAGTCAGTATTGTGACTTTCTTGCAACTGTTCTTCTACTATCTGATCCCGTACTTTATCATGCGGGCGATGGGCGTGGATGATGTCAATCTAATTATGGTCACCAGTCTTAACGTACTGATTTTCTTAGTCACGTCACTGTTTCCAATTCCTGGGGGCGCTGGTGGGGCTGAGTTTGGGTTCACCGCGTTATTTGCCAAGTTCATTCCGACGCACAGTAAGTTGATCTTAGCGATGCTGATCTGGCGTATTTTGACCTATTATCTCGGGTTATTCCTAGGAATGATTGCGATGGCGATGCACCCGGAGAAAGCCGAAGAAATTCCGATGACTGAAGATAGCCAGGAGACAGAACTGTGACTTTAATGGGCCGGGCCAAGAATCCGACCCATTTTTCGCGGTTAACGATATGTAATTAAAGGAAGGTACTATGTTAAAGTTAATCAAACACCGGCTAGCGACGGGGCTCGTGCTAGCTGCCGGCATGGTCGGCTTACTAATGGGGACGCCAGCGGTTCATGCGGCCAATAAAGCTGATGAAGTCAAAGCGGCTTATATTATGGATGCACAAAGTGGTCAGGTCGTGTATGCGCAAAATGCCGACCAGAAGTTACCGATTGCGTCGTTGAGCAAGTTGATGACGCTTTATTTGGTAGAATCAGCGATTCAGCGCGGTCAAATCAAATGGACCGATACGGTGCCCATTGACAAAAACGTTCGTAAAATGGCAACGAGTGCCACGCTCTCAGTGATGCCCATGCCGGCCAAGGAACATTTTACAGTGAAAGAACTGTTTGCTGCGACCTTAGTCGGCTCCTCGAATAGTGGTGCAATTGCCCTCGGGGAATACGTCGCCGGTAGTAACGCCAAATTTATTAAGTTAATGAACCAACAAGCCGCCAAGTGGCAGTTAGATGCGCATTTTATCAGTGCGTCCGGACTAGATAATACTGACTTGACCAACTATGACTTGAAAATCGCGGGCACTGGCGAGCAGGACCAAAACATGGTCTCAGCCCGGGCGGTGACGACGATTGCGCGGCACCTGATCAATGACTATCCGGATGTCATCAAAGTTGCCGACCAACGCTCTGTGAAAATTCACAAGTACACGGTCCCGACCTCGGTTCAAATCTTGAAGGGTGAGAAGTATTATGACTACCGGGTGCCGGTTGACGGTTTGAAGACGGGTTACACCAACCAAGCCGGTGCTTGTCTCGTGGCGACCTTCCGTCAAAATGGTCGGCGGATGATTGCGACCACGTTGGGCGGCGCCTGGAAGTTTACCGCCAATAATAACCTGCGCTTGATGTTGAAGCAGACCGAACGCTATCAACAAGTCGCACCGAAAACGATCCAGTATCAAATTCCGGGAACGACGACCAAGCTGCAACTGGAGACGGACAGTCAGACGACTATGTGGCAGAATACGGACCATCCGATGACCCAGGCGAAGATAGAACTCTGGCCGTTGCATCGGACGAAGCCTAACTATTTAGCCGCAGGGACGGCTGTCTTGAAATTGCGATTGACGGACCCATTATCGGGAACCGTCCATAACGTTATTTATCGCACACCTAAGGCTTTAACGATGCTCGGCCCAGTCCAATGGGCGACGCAAGTTAAAAAGTCGACTACGGTCAGTGCAGCTGCTTTTGCGATGGCGAAGTAGGACCGCACACCAACCAGTTGAATTGAATGCAAACGCCCCGTTAACGAGTGAAAAATTCGTTAACGGGGCGTTTTTTAATGCTTTTCGTTAATTTGGCAGAACGTGTGTTAAATTCCGCGGTTAGTCAACGCGATTAGCAGGCGTTTGCATGTAGGCCGTGAGTCGGTCCATAGCGAGTTGTAGCTTTTCCATGCTGGCAGCGTAGCTCAGGCGAACATAGCCTTCGCCTTCAGCGCCAAACCCAGTCCCAGGGATAATCGCTAATTGATTCTTACGTGCTAGGTCCTTGCAGAAGGCCATTGAATCTTGTTCGAAGCCGGCTGGAATCTTAGCAAAGATGTAGAAGGCACCCGTTGGCCGGGCAATCTTGAAACCGAGCTTGGACATCGTTTGATAGACAAAGTCTCGCCGTGCTTGGTATTCCTTGCGCATTGGTAAGGCGTCATCCATGCCATTAGTTAGGGCTTCGACGCCGGCCTTTTGGGCAATTGTGGTGGCGGCAGTCACGTAATATTGGTGGACTTTCTTTAACTGAGCTGTCATTTCTTTGGAAGCGAATAGGAACCCGATCCGCCAGCCAGTCATCGCGTGCGATTTGGATAAGCCGTTGATCAAAATGACTTCATCGGGGATGTACTTGGCAATCGAGACGTGGTCACTTCCGTATGTGAGTTCGCTATAGATTTCATCCGAAACGACCCAGAGATTATGACGTTGGAAGCATTCGGCTAAGGCCTTGACTTCATCGGCGACGTAAGTGACACCAGTCGGGTTGTTTGGATAGTTGAGAATAATGCCCTTGAAGTGTTCGTCAGGATGGGCGGCAATGAAGTCATCGACCATTTTAGGTGTGATAATGAAGTCATTAACGCCGGTGTCCATGAAGAGTGGCCGAGCGTGGGCTTCCTGGATAATTGGAATGTAGGCTGGGAAGATCGGTGATGGCACGATGATGGCGTCGCCAGGATTGCAGATTGTCGTCAGCGCAGTTGCAATCGCTTCAGTGGCCCCCACGGTGACTAAGACTTGGTCTTCCGCGTCGTAGTGTACGCCGTACTTGGTTGTTTGAAAATTAGCGGCTGCCTGGCGTAGTTCGAGTAGGCCGGCCATCCCGGTGTAGTGAGAGAAGTTGTCGTCGATTGCCTTCTTAGCGGCTGCTTTGACGTGTTCTGGTGTGTTGAAGTCGGGTTCGCCCAAGGTCAACTTGACCATATCAGGAATCGCGCTCACTTCTTCGTCGAATTGGCGGATGGTTGAAACTTGAATCTGACTGATCGTCTCATTGAGATCGTCTCTAAATAGTGTCATATGTCCAAACTCCTTTAAATTTATAAGTTGTTCTAATTTTAGCACAACTTCTCACCGTCTTAGCATCAAGTTAGGGTATAATTATAAGTGTGAAATTTTGTGGTAAAAATGGGCTTTCTACTAAAAAAACGTGTTATTAGTCCTATTTTTTGCTAGAATGTAAACAAAACTTGAAGGAGCGAGATTAGTATAATGGATAAATCTGAACTATCAGCAATTCTCAAACGATTAGAAGCCATGCGGACGACTGATGCGACCGAAGTGCAGTCACGGCGGTTCGAAAAGGAAGGCGTTCAACGTGGACAGGTAGCGTACGATCCCGCAACCTCGACGTATACGTTACAAGAATTCAATCCGGACCAAACGTTTGAATTCGATAACATCGACCTAGTTGCCATCGAACTTTACGACTTGTTGACGGACAACTAGTATTCCCCCAAAATCCAGATAGATTTTCGATAGATCCATATTATGACGCGTTGTAATGTTGAAGAATTTTTGAAGAAATCTTCAAGATATTGCTAACTAGTACGCAACCGTTATAATATGGATTTGTTAATAGCAATAACGGAGGAAGAAATTACCATGCCTAAATTTATAAAAAACACGGTTGGGAAAGTCAACACAACGTTGGGCTTTTACCTCCTGACCGTGGTCTTATTTTGGCTAAAGACATATATCGCTTATAAGAGTGAGTTTACTTTAGGGGTTAAGGGACCCGTTCAGGAATTTATCCTGTTTCTGAATCCATTTCCGACAGCCATCGTGTTGCTCGGTATTGCCTTGTATTTCCGGGGCCGTTTAAAATATTGGATCATGATGATCATCGACGCCATTCAGACGACGTGGTTATTTGCCAATATTTTATACTACCGGGAATTCTCTGATTTTATGTCGGCAGGGGTAATTAAGAGTTCTGGTGCTGCAAGTAATAACCTTGGGAAGAGTTTAGGGCAGATTATTCACGGCACCGACTTTTTGGTCTATGCGGATGTTGTGTTGTTGATCCTCCTATTGGCTTTCAAGGTGATTCGAATCGATCCGCGGCCATTTAAGATTCGATATGCGGCGACGTTGACGATGATTGGGGTCGCATTATTCGCAGTGGACCTCGGCATGTCCGAACACGACCGTTCAGATTTATTGACGCGGACGTTTGATAACAACTACATCGTGAAGTATCTCGGCCTGAACACATATGCGGATTATAGTTTCTATCAGACTGAAAAGGAAAGTGCGACCCGTGCCCAGGCAAGTAGTAGTGATATGAAGAGTGTCTTGGCCTACCTGAAGAAGAATCAGGCCGGTGAGAACGTCAAGTACTTTGGTAAGGCCAAAGGAAAGAACGTCTTCGTGATTCACTTGGAAAGTTTCCAGCAATTTTTGATTGATTATAAGGTCGATGGCAAGGAAGTCACGCCGAACCTGAACAAGTTCTATCACGATAAGAGCACACTGAGTTTTGATAACTTCTATCACCAGGTGGCACAGGGGAAGACTTCTGATGCGGAAATGATGATGGAAAACTCCCTGTTTGGGTTACCGACCGGTTCGGCAATGACCCAGTACGGGACTTCGAATACCTTCCAGGCAGCGCCAGCAATCTTAGCGCAAAAAGGGTACACAACCGCGGCCTTCCATGGTGACGTGGCCAGTTTCTGGAACCGGGATAACGCCTACAAGTCATGGGGCTATGATTATTTCTTCTATTCTTCCTACTATAAGGAGAAGGCGGATTATAACATCGGTTATGGCTTGAAGGATAAGATCTTCTTCAAGGACTCCGTGAAGTACCTCGAACAGTTACCACAACCGTTTTACGCTAAGCTGATTACGTTGACGAACCACTATCCATATGAATTGGATAAGAAGAACCAGTCGATCGACAAGACCAAGACGGGTGACTCGACCGTGGATGGCTATGTTCAAACGGCCCACTATTTGGATCAGGCCTTTGCTGAATTTATCAGTTACTTGAAGAAGGCGGGTCTCTATAAGAACAGTATGATCGTGCTCTATGGTGACCACTATGGGATTTCAAATAACCATAAGGCGGCGATTGCACAATTACTCGGCAAGAAGTCCGTCACGAGCTTCGACTTAGCACAGTTCCAGAAGGTCCCATTCATGATTCACTCAGAAGGTATCAAGGGTGGCGTCAACCACACGTATGGTGGCGAAATCGATGCCTTGCCAACGATTTTTGATTTGTTGGGTATCAAGAACAAGGGTTACATCCAGTTCGGAACTGACCTGTTGTCGAAGCAGCATAACCAGACCGTCGCGTTCCGTAATGGGGACTTTGTTTCACCAACGTACACCAAAATCAGTGGGACAGTCTATGATTCGAAGACGGGTAAGAAGTTAACGAATATGACGACCAAGCAGAAGGACACCGTCAAGCAGATGCAGAACCACGTGACGACGGAACTCTCCTTATCCGACCGTGTCATTCAAGGTGACTTGTTGCGCTTCTACACGCCGAAGGGCTTCAAGAAGGTCGATAAGTCCAAGTACAGCTACAAGATCACGAAGACCCTCAAATCGTTGAAAGAGATTCAGGCTGAGAAGAATACCAGTCTATTGTCCAAACGTAAGGGTAAGTCTTCTGAGAGCTTGTATAAGACGGATGCACCCGAATTATCCAGCTCAAGTGACAGTAGCAGTTCAAGCAGTAGTAGTTCAGATTAGATCAGTTGTAATATAGAGGAACGATGCCAGATGATGGAGTTGTTCCTTTTTTTATTGTCATTATGGTTATCTGAGGCAAGCGCAGTTTAGAAGTGACGTCTCTATAAACATTAGTCTATCAATTCCAGACAATGTGATAAGAGGTTAGCTTGACTGAGATGGTGGGTGGCGTTTATGGATTTGGCTGGGACTGCTGGTGCTTTTGAAGCTGCTAGTATTGCCGGAGCGGCTGAGCGACGGATGGTTGTTCCGACTGTTTGATCGGTGGCGATATATGAACTTGAAGCATTAACAAGCAGGGTGACGGTTGATTGGCGTTTTGAGTCATGATTGCTCAGGTACAAATAAAATATTCACTTTTGAATCAGTGCCAGGTCATTGAAAAATGGCGCTTGAAAATTATTCAGTGTTTACGATAAAAATGTCTTGCTATCTTGATTGAAACCCCGTAAAATATAACCTATTGCGACAACAAATGGTGTTCAAAACTTTTCTGAAATTAATTCATAAAAAGGGTTGACCCGGGTCGTTATTCTTGGTATTATATTTCTTGTCGTTAAGAGCGATATGCAACATTACTCATTATTGTGAATATTCTGATTGATGTGAGCCATTACATTGAATAGTTATTCAAAATAATTTATAAAAAGATGTTGACAGGTTGTTCTGATGATGATAAACTTTAATAGTTGCGTTGAGGTAATCAACGAACGATTTAGACCTTTGAAAACTGAACAAAGTTTCGACGAATCAAATGTGTAGGGTCTCTTGATCTTG
>NZ_JAGYGU010000046.1:0-10453 GCF_018991255.1 Lactiplantibacillus sp. 30.2.29
TACAAATGGCTTTTTTATTTCTAACTTAATTTTACAAACGACGTCATTAATATTTATCAATACTGATTATAATATAGTGATTCATCATATAACAATACAGTATCATTACATTTTTCTATTGAGATAAGCCAATGCTAATACGTTTTATCCGCTATTCAACTACCAGTAAAACATGCAAAAAAGGTTCACTTATCACATGTTACATGACAAGTGAACCTTCATTTAATTTAGCTTTAGTATCCGCCATCTGGACCGCCAGGATCACCAGCCCCACCGGTTGTGTCCGTAGTTGCTGTTGAACTCGTACTATCCATTTGGGCGATCGTACCCGTCGTTTTGTGGCTCAATCCCAGAGCTTTACGAATATAATTGGTAACACGTTGTAGTTCGGATTTTGAAGCGACCTCCATACTTTGACTCTCGATTGTCTCGCTGGCTCCCTGCAAATGCGTCGTCTTAATATGTTGCGTGGCCTTACGGTAGTTGGTTGCCAGTGCTGTCAGGCCATTAAAAGTCAAATCCGTCTGAGTCTGCTTCGACAGTGAACTAATAAAGTCCTCATTTAGCAGCGATGAGATTGAATTCGACTTATTCAACAAGGCCATAATGACCTTACGTTGTCGTGTCTGTCGTCCATAATCCCCTAACGGAATCAGATTCCAAGAAAAAAACTTTAGTAAACACCCTCCAAAACTATAAGTAAAGAAAATAGGGTCCCTATTTTCTTTTAATGCCGTATTTCACACGGTATCGAATAAAGGTCGTCCGTTTAATACCTGTATTTCGGGACACATCAATGTCACTCATGCCAGCTCGATAAAGCTTAAAAGCATGTTGCAAGCGGGGATCGTCTTGGGTGTATTGGGGTTTGCGCCCATGATATTTACCCTGCTGCTTAGCTAAGGCAATCCCTTGCTGCTGGCGCTCAATGATTCGCTTACGTTCACTTTCGGCCTAAGCGATCTAATTCAGTGACCATTACAATATCACCCTCACGAATATAGGCTAGCATTTTTTGCAGTTCTGGCCGATTAGTGTTAGCCCCACTTAATTTATCCGTAAATAATTTATCAACGTCTTTTAAAGCCGCTAACTGTCGATCTAAATGTTGCTCCTTGGAACTCACACGCGCATAACCGATTTTAGCCATTTCCAATTCTCCTTTTGGACAGTTCTAATGAACACTTGTAATTCCTAGTATAGCACAGAAATGAAAAAGACTATTAGGGTGTATACCCTATTGGTTGCTTTATGAAGTATAGATAATACTATTTTAGATAATATGTTCTCTTGGTAGTTCGTACTGTTAGATAGGTATGAATATGAAAATGAGAAATCCTATAGAGGAGACCAGAGTTTGAACATAACAAAAGGCGCTGTGCCGGATTTTTCACTGTCGATACAGCGCCTTTGTTATGTCATTGGGAACATATATTTGATAGTTATGCTAATACTAGTGATATCACTATTGACGGTTGGTGAAGTTAGTGTGAAATTTTATATAAGAATATGGTAATATAAGGGTATGTGATAATCTTTAGTATTGCGCATAGAAAACAAAGAAGGAGGCAATAGTATGAGTCATAAATCTAGGCATCGTGCATAAATTGTAAACGAAATGTTGGATTGGAACTTCTCTTAGTAAAGTAAGGGAAATTTTTCTTATTAAGGAGATTGATCAGGGAGATATGCAACACGTCTTTATAATTGGGGCTAAAGGGATCGGAAACTACGGTGGATATGAGACCTTTTTACAAAAATTAATCAAGTACCATAAGGATAACGATCGAATAAAGTATCACATTGCTTGTAAGGCGAATGGTCAAGGAGCAATGGATGAAACAAAGCTCCCCGGGGCAAAAACTGATGACGCAAGTCACTTTACCTACTTTAATGCGGAATGTTTTAAAATTAATATTCCTGAGAAACTTGGACCCGCACAAGCAATTTATTATGATATTGCGGCCCTAAGAGAATGTATTAAGTTAATAAAGGAACAGGGCATTCAAAACCCGATTATTTACATCTTAGCTTGTCGGATTGGCCCATTTGTTGGTCATTACGTCAAGCAGGTTCATAAATTAGGGGGCCAAGTTTTTGTAAATCCAGATGGTCATGAGTGGAAACGAGCAAAGTGGTCAGCACCGGTTCGTAGGTATTGGAAGGCTTCAGAGGCTGGAATGGTAAAACATGCTGATTTAATGGTCTGTGACTCTATCAATATTGAGAAATATATCCAAGCAGAATATGCAAAGTACCATCCAAAAACAACATTTATTGCTTATGGCTCTGATATATACCCCTCTAAACTAGCGGATGATGATGAAAAATTCACATCATGGTTAAGAGAAAAGGGGTTAAGCCGGTTTAACTACTATTTGGTGGTCGGGAGATTCGTTCCGGAGAATAACTTTGAAACAATGATTCGTGAATTTATGAAATCTAATAGTAAAAAGGATTTTGCGATCATTACAACGCAAGATAAGGACTTTTTAGCTGAATTAGACAATAAGCTACATTTCAAAAATGATCGACGGATTAAGTTTGTCGGAACGGTTTATGATCAAGAGCTTTTAAAGAAAATTCGTGAAAACGCGTATGGTTACTTCCATGGCCACTCGGTTGGTGGAACGAACCCATCACTCTTGGAGGCACTGGGTAGTACGAAATTAAACCTACTTCTAAACGTTGGGTTTAACGAAGAGGTTGGCCAAGACGCGGCAATTTATTGGAGTAAAGAAGAAGGTAACTTAGCGGATTTAATCGACCAAGCCGACAAGATGGAACAGTCAGAGATCGATGATTACGGTAGAAAAGCAAAGCAACGGATTAAGGACGCTTATAGTTGGCAATTTATTGCGGACCGTTATGATAGTATATTTGGCTGAACCTTAATTCTTTAATAAGGAAGGATAGTTATGAGGATTATAGAGTATACATTGGGGATAGCACCATTCCGTCGAGGTGGTCTGCCAAGATACAGTACGGATTTAGCGGATGAACTTGCTAAAAATAATGATGTGTACGTTCTATATCCTGGTAAATCAACCTTAATCAATAGTGACGACCTACAAATTATTGAGAGATCGTGCACACATAAATTTAGGCTTTTTGAACTGGTGAATCCATTGCCGGTTTCTCTTGGATTGGGAATACATGAAGCTAGATATTTCATGTCCAAGAGACAGGTAAATAAAGCTATATTGTGGATTAAGCAGTTAAAGCCAGATGTGATTCATATGCATACCTTAATGGGTCTACCCATAGAGTTACTAACCGAAATAAAAAAGCTAGGTATACGGGTTATTTATACAACACACGATTTTTATGGATTGTGCCCCAAAATGTTGAGTGGTGATCCTATAAAAGAACTGCACAGTCGTGATTGTTCGTATGACTGTATGTTATGTAAGGATGGTCCGTCTAACAGAAAATTATTCATTATGCAAAGCCATACCTATGAGAAGTTCAAAGACTCTACTTTAGTAAAGAAAATCCGAAAAGGCCAAAAAAATTCACTAAATAATATCAGTGAACAGATGGAAGATTTAGTATCGGATAAGGAAGCTACAGATAGATATACTTTGAGAAAATATTATCAGCAAATGCTACTATCTATCGATAGATTTCACTTTAACAGCTTAGTTTCAAAAAATTATATCCAAAAATTTTTTCCAAATGCTAAGGGAAATGTTCTATCTATTACACATAGTGGCTTAGTTGATGAACGTAGCTCAAGGTCAAATAGTAGCGATGATAAGTTAAAAATAGGTTACGTAGGTCCATATGATCGAAAAAAAGGATTTTTCCAATACATTGAATGTCTTAAAGCCTTAAGAAACCATCATACAAACTTCGAAGCGTATTTCTATGGGGATATAGCAACCAGCGAAATTTTTAATGAATCATGGGTCCATAATGAAGGAATTCATCAAGAAGATGAAATGAGGAACATTTATAAAAGAATGGACTTATTAGTAGTCCCTAGTTTATGGCATGAAACATTTGGCTTTGTTGTTTTAGAGGCATTGTTACAAGGTACGCCTGTCTTGGTATCTGAAAATGTTGGGGCGCAGGATTTACTAAATAAAGATGATATATTTTCAGATACAGATGGGTTATTTAATAAACTAGAGGATATTTTAAATGACGGTACATCAATGAAACTTGAGAGTGTAAAAAGACTAGAGTTACACTATAAAATATCTGATCATGCTCAAAAAATAATTAATTTATTTTATAAATAAAAAGGGGACGTAATGATTGCTAGGGATGAGTAAGGATGTCTCTAAGAGGGATAAGTTGACTATTTACTGGGTGGCTGGAATTAAAGTTTTAAGGGGAATATTCGTTGGACTTGACCTAAAACAGTCTAGGGGATTATTATTTGTAGGTAAGAAAGCGAGCATATCACATAGAAAAAGCATAAGCGTTGGTAAAAATGTGAAGTTCGAAGATTATTCAGAAGTTCATGGTTTATCAAAAAATGGCCTACATTTTGGAGATAACGTTACAATTGGACGTTATACTACGATCCGTCCTTCAAGCTATTATGGCGTTGGGAAAATAGGCTTCGGACTACAAATGGGTGAAAATTCATCAATAGGGCCATTTGGATTTGTGGGGTGCTCTGGGAAAATAGTAATTGGAAAAAACGTTATGATTGGCCCTCGTGTATCGCTTTTTGCTGAAAATCATAATTTTTCTGACAAAAGTGAATCAATTAAGGAACAGGGAGTAAATAATAAAGGGATTACTATCGAGGATGACGTCTGGATAGGGTCTGGAGTGGTAATTTTAGATGGTGTTACAATTGGGTCAGGTTCCGTTGTGGGGGCTGGTACCATAATTACAAAGGATATCCCCAAGCAATCGGTTGTGTACGATAAGAGGGATAAAGTAATAAAAGAACGTTAATAGTTGAGCTTAAAAATATTCATAGAAATTTTGCTATCTTCTGGATAAAGGAGAAATAAATGATAGATTTTCCAATCGATTTTGTTGTTACTTGGGTCGATGGGAGTGACCCTATTTGGATTAGACAAAAAAATAATTTTTCGGAAGATGCAGGAACAAAAAAAAAGAGTATGAATTCTGAAAAAGCCTTTCGAGAATGGGGAACATTTAAATATTGGTTCAGGGGTGTAGAAAAATTTGCTCCTTGGGTTAATAGAATTTTCTTAGTAACTAATGGACAGATACCTGACTTTCTAAATTTGGCTTTAAATGAGAAACTAAGGTTAATTAAGCATTCAGATATAATGCAACCAGAGGATTTACCTACCTTTAATTCTAATGCGATAGAAGCTAACCTTAATAAAATCCCAGATTTATCAGAGCATTTCGTTGTATTCAATGATGATATGTACTTAACTTCCCCGGTTCTACCTAAGGATTTTTTTACAGACGATGGTTTACCGGTATATACAACGGGAATTAACCCGATAATACCAGTCCTATATGGAACTGCTAATTTCCAAGTTAATAATATGGAAATTATTAACGACTATTTTACTCACGATGAGATAATTGCAAACGGGCATTTTTTTAGTCTAAAACATGGTTTAAAAAATATCGTTAAATCATTTCTTTTTAGCCGTAGCCAGTTCATCTATGGCTTTTGGGAAAGCCATATGCCTTATCCACTATTAAAAGCAACCATGAATCTATTATGGGAAAAGGAATTAGATGTATTAAAAAGGACAAGTTCAAATAAATTTAGATCTACTTCTGATACAAACATATGGCTGTTTAAATATTGGCAGATTGCGAGTGGCAAATACGGCATTGGTGATTCAAAGTTTGGAGAGCTATTTTATCTGGATAATGCTAATGAAAAACTATGGAATTTAATAAATTCTAGGAAGTATTCAGTGATGTGTATAAATGATGGGATGGATATTGAAGACGAAGATGAAGTAATGGTTGATTTCAATAATGCTATGGATAAGTTGCTACCAAATAAAAGTAGTTTTGAAAAATAAAGATTTTAGCCATAATAAGGTCGATGTGAAATTGTAAAATAATTTAAAATGACTGGAGAAATTTTAATGGACTCAACTAGTGTTTTGATCGTTACGTACAACCGATCAAAGCTGTTACTTAAGACATTAAATGGTGTCCTAAATCAAACTAAACATGTTTCTGAAGTGCTGATATTTAATAATCATGGGACAGATGATACAGAAAAATTACTAAAAAAAGAAGGGTACCTTGACAGTAGCCTAGATATTGCGGATGGTCAGATGTACAAAACCACCAAGGATGGAGTAATAATATCATATTACCTAAATGACAAAAATCTTGGTGGGGCAGGTGGTTTCTCTAAGGGAATTAAACTAATATCAGAGCAGAACTATGACTGGTTATGGGTCATGGATGATGATGTTGTTCCTGAAGATAACTGTTTAGAAGAAATGTTTAAGCAAGTACAAGCTAATAGTGTTCAGGTTGGTATTCCAAATAGAAGTGATGATAACTTTACTGATACGGCATGTATTGATTTTGATTTTGATGATTATCGTAAGTTCTGGATAGGATTACGAAAAAAAAGCATTTCAATACCAAAGGATGTTAATAGTATTTTCGTAAAGGATTTTCCATTTGAGGGCCCGTTAGTTAAGATGGATCTTGTAAAAAAAATAGGTCTTCCTGATAGCCGATACTTTATTGAATACGATGATTCAGATTATGCTCAACGATTACAGCAGTATACAAAAATTGTCTTAGCGACTAAAGCAACACTACATCGACAATTGGCAAAAAAAAGAATGGAAAATACAAAAAAGACGGAAGCATATAACTGGCGAAATTATTATAAAATAAGGAATAATATTATTTTTGACCGGAGATATACTAATTCTTGGAAAGTAAAATTAATAAGCCCAATTATTTTAACGTCACATCATTTAGTCATTTCCTACCGTACTAAAAATTTAAGGAAAAACACCCCAATCATTCTGAAGGCGTATTTTGATGGAATGTTAAATAAAATGGGAAAGCGAGTTAATCCGAATTATTAACGAAAATGGTAAGAGTTAAATGTCAAATTACTTAGTATCATTTATTATGCCAACCTATAATTCCGAAGAATATATTATCAGAACTTTAAAAAGTTTTGATGAAATGGTAGGTAACAAAAGGAAGCAAATTGAATTACTATGTATTGATGATGGTTCTGCTGACCAAACATTAAACAAAATAAAAGAGTTTGCAAAAAATGTTGGATATGTAAAATATGAGAGTTTAAGTCATGGTGGAGTATCTACAGTAAGAAATCATGGTTTAGACATTGCTCAAGGAGAATACGTATCATTTATAGATAGTGATGATTTTTATCAAAAAGACTTTTTAGATCGTTTCTTCGAGCAAGTGGAGCGATATAATCATCCAGATTTATTAATAGAGGATGTAAAAGGAATAAATTTAGATTTTTATAAAAATGATTTAAATGAGGAGAATCGTATTTCAATTTTAAACGTCATTTATCGGATCGGAGAAACTACAGCTGAAACGGGAGTGGCTTCAAAATTTATTCGTAAGGATGTTATCGATAGAGCTAATATCTCTTACTTGCCAATCCCTGTATCAGAAGACGTACTTTTTAACGTTAATGTAATTAACAACATAAAAAGTATCGTGATTTCAGGAGAGAAATATTATTTAGTACAAGAATCCCACACATTGGCATTTTATAATAGGGAAAATAAAGATGGCCAATTACGTTATTTGGCGGAGTTATCGAAAATTCTGAATCATTACGGTGGCTTGGCAAATGATATTATCGATTTAGCATATCAAAAGGCACTAAATATCATGATTGAGAAATATTATGGCCCGTTATGTGCAAGTAAAAAATTATCCTTTGGAGTTGCAGCTAATGAACTAAAAAAGATTGTAAAAAGGCAAGGCTTTTATAACCATCTTAATAATCAAAGGGTAAGCATAGTTTCAGGGAATAATGGGTTCCGATATAAAACATTTAGATTTTTAATTACTAAAGGACTATTTAAAGGGTGTCTATTCTTTGATGTGATTTTAGATAAAATCAAAGGGTATGATAGGTTTAAATAAAATGGATTTTAAAATGGATAAAAACCAGCAAGGAACAAAACTGTATACGATTGCATTATTTATTTGGGTTGCTTATTTTGGGTTGGTTATAACATCTAATGTTGCTACATATTTAAACAACAATATTTTGCAGTATGGAGTCAGTGGGCTAGTGATTGCGATGTTAGTAATCAAGGAGTACCTTAATATTCCAAATGGACAGATTAGAATCCGCCCATTTACTTTTGCTGTATTTTTGGTAATGTTTTCATTATACGTATGGACATCAAGGTATCAAAGCGGGATTTTAACTGTATGTATTTTCCTTTTTGTGGCTTCAGCACGTGATGTTGAACTAAATGCAATATTTAAAGCCTTTCTATGGGCAATAACAATTGTTTTAGTAGGAACCGTTCTATTAAGTAGATTAGGCTTGATCAGTATTTTATATATGGCTTCTGACGACGGAGTACGCGGGAGCCTAGGATTTAAGTACGTCTCATTTGGTAGCCAATACTCGTTATTTTTCATCTTATGTTATTTGATTATCCGTAGTAGTAAGATAAGATGGATCGAGATAATTTTTTTGTATATAATCGCTTTTTATTTTCATTCCGCAACTGCAACATCAAATCCATTTTATTTAAGCCTATTAGTTATAACCTATGCGTTAATTAGTGAAAAAGTCGTAAAAAAAGGTTTGATTGTTGAAAACAAATTTTTAAAGATAATAACCCCAGCAATATACTTTGTGGTTCTTGGAGTTTTATTGTATTTATGCTTTTTTGCTTCAAGTGGGATATATTCAACGGTTGATTCAATGGTTCATAACCGTCTTAGGTTAGGTAAGCAAGGGATAGAACTGTTTGGGGTACCAATGCTTGGTCAGAAAGTTACATTTATAACTTTAAATATGTTTAATCGTTATGATTCAAACTATAATTATATAGATAGCTCATACCTTCAAAGCTTAGTGGTTAACGGTTGGTTATTTACAGTTTTAATACTAATTTTGTTTAGTTTATCTTTAAAGTGGGTAGTAGATCATAAGTATGACATTCTTGCTGCATGCATGGTAATTGCTGCAATTCACGGAATGTTTGACCCACAAATGATGGTTCTATGGTATTCCCCGTTCATTTTAATGATTGGGAAAATTTTCAATCCTTCTGATACAGGAAAAAAGCTAGCTCAAAGATATATAGAGGATGTGTAACAGAGCTAAATTATAGTCATAATTGGTTTTGACTAGATAGAAACAAGATAATCCTATGAAAGGTTGGTAATAATAAGAATGAAGGCATTGTTGATTATCCCGTATTTTGGGAAGCTACCTAATTATTTTCCGTTATGGGTTGAGAGTGCGGAGCAGAATAAAAGAATCTTTGATTTCTTAATTATAACGGATCAGGATATTAGGGTTAAAGCACCCAATATAAGGGTAGAAAAGACAGATTTCCCGACTTTTAAAAAGTTTGTGCAATCAAAGTTTGACTTCCATATTTCCCTAGCTAAGCCATATAAACTATGTGATTTTAAACCAGCGTATGGATATATTTTTAACGATGATATTAAAGATGATTACGATTATTGGGGGGTTTGTGATATTGACCTTATATTTGGCAATGCAGAGAAGTTCCTGAGACCTGTATGGTTGAAATATGATAAAATTTCTAAGCTCGGTCACTTGCAGTTATACAGAAATAATAGTGAGCTTAAGGACCTGTTTAAACATACTACTAGTAATAAAACTTTTAACAATTATAGAAAAATTTTTAAAAGGAAAGGGATATATCTTTTTGATGAACAATTTGGTATTGATGATATAGCAAACCATAGTGGTATTATTACACTTGATCTAGATTGTATCGCTGATATTTCCCCACAGCATGCCAATTTTTCTGTTTGGCATGATTATCCTGATCGAAAGAATTATTTCACATATAAGGATGGGACGATAACACGCTTTATTGAACAGGAATCAGGGTATCAAAAGAAGGAATATCTGTATTTACACCTTCAAAAACGGCCAATGATCTACAACCCCAATATATCACTAGATAATGGATTTACGATCGTTCCCGGTCAATTTATTAATGAGATAGACACTCCTGAAAGAACTTTTGAGAGCATGTCTTTACTCTCTGGTGGGAATACATACTATTTCCAAAAAAAGGATCAGAATAAATGGGAAAAACTTACATCGATTTATAGTTTATTTCATTGGTTCGCACTTCAAAGAGTTATAAAAAACTATAATAAAGAGGACCATAGTAATATTGTGAAGTATAGTCAGCTTAACTAGAGCTACTGAATTTGTTAATTATGAAAGTAATAAAAAACTACCTCTATAATGCTAGCTATCAACTGTTAGCATTAGTATTACCAATCATTACGGCAG
>NZ_JAGYGU010000047.1:0-9948 GCF_018991255.1 Lactiplantibacillus sp. 30.2.29
GATTTATCAAAGGGATACGAACACTGCTTTGATTTATGCCTTGCAGGCTGAGGAAGGTTTGAGTGTTGATACAGCAACTGGTTACTATGGCCCGTCTACTAAAACAAAAACACCAACCGTGACCCAAGGACAAAAGAATAATTTTGTCAGGATTTTACAATGGGGCCTCTATGTTAATAACAAAGTTTACACAGGCTCTTTTGACGGTTCGTATGGAACAGCCGTTGTAAATGCTGTCTCTTCTTTTGCAACAACTATGGCTCTAAGTTCTACTAATGGAGCTTCTGCTGGCATAGACGTTTTCATGAGTTTATTGACTTCTGCCGGCAACCCAGACCGTTCCGCTATTGCCTGTGATACTTCGTTTCAGTTAAATGCCACTCGTGTTTCAACGCTTAAAAAGGCCGGTTATTCAATCGTTGGTCGGTATTTAACAGGGTCAGTTGGTAGTGGCAGTACAGAGAGAGCAAAAAATTTAACAGCAACTGAAGTACAAACAATTACAAGCGCCGGGTTAGCTCTCTTTCCAATTTTTCAAGACGGAGCTTCTGACGATCAAGCCTATTTTACTAGCACACGCGGAACCGCAGACGGTCATAAAGCTGGTCAGGCCGCCAAGAGGCTAGGGTTTCCTACTAACACAGTAATTTATTTTGCTGTTGATGCCGACATTTAAGCTGGAGATATTTCTGGATCGGCCACTCCTTACTTTAAGGCTGTCCAAAGCAGCGTTGCAAGTTATGGTTATCAGACAGGTATTTATGGAACACGCAACGTTGCACAAACAATTATCGCTGCTGGTTTCGCAACAAAGGCCTTTGTTTCAGACATGTCAACCGGTTATTCCGGTAACTTGGGTTTTGCTATTCCAAAGGCTTGGGGCTTTGATCAATTTTCTGAAATCTCTATTGGAGATTTTGCAATTGATAAGGTAGCTACAACGTCCAGCCGTCAAACTGCTGTCAAAGAACTTAGCCCTGAAAAATACGGAACTTCTGACGATCTTAATAAGGTTAATAATGTTATCCAAAGTTTAGCCGACGGTACAAATATTTTTCATCTTTTCAAGGGAATTAAAGTAACTGCTGCAGGGGATATTTATACCGTTAACACCTTATTTGCAACAATCACTCTTTCAGTTGACTTTGAAGGGGATATTAGCACGGAAGGTGGATTGGCAAAAACCACTTACAACATCAATAACCACAAAGTTGATTTCACATTTGACGGCCCTGTCCAAAAGGTTATTGAGCAAAATAAACTTGCATTTGATCCTAACTCATTGTTAGCTCAAATTTCAGCAATTGGTGGGAAAATTGAAGCCGGTGATATTACCACGACTAGCAACATTAGTGCCGGTGATCATGTGTTGACGCTACAGCTTAAGTCTACCATTGAGCACAAAGGCCAAGATAACACGACTTATGATTTAGGATATGCTATCACCCTTAAGATCCATATGCACAAATATAATGGCTCAACAGTACCGGTAGGAGTTTCAGCAACGGACGTTGAAAAGTATAATAGTAATCTTGATACTATTTTTAAGGCGGCTAAAGATACAGCTAAGTTTGCACTTAGCATTGAAAACTACAGGTCAACATTACTCTCGTCCGTTTTAGAATCACTACCCAAAGCCCCCGATCCTGGAACAGTGATTGGCTATGAACTCGATGCTACTATTATATTTGTAGGTATACTAGCTTTGGCTATAGCCGCTTAAAACTTAAAAACAAGGATTCAAAAGAATCCTTGTTTTTTTTTATACTTATGAGAAAATTATAAAAAATGTTCTCTAAATTTGTTTAATCCATGAAAGAAGACTTCTTATGACCTTTTTTATTGATTTATTGTTACTTTTAACGTTGTTTTTTTTAATTTCTTATCTTTACACTACAAAAAAAGAAAAAAGAAAAAAAACAAGCATTATTGAGCTTGGTAGACTACCAATTTTATATGGAAAACATTACCGTACTTTTCAAAAGTTTAATAAATTCCGCCTCTTATTTGGAGCCTTAGCATTAATTAGTCTTACAATTGGTATTTATACTGCTATTTTTGAAAGAGATTTTTCTATGCTTGGATTTACAGATTCCATTGGTTTTTTTGCATTATTCTTTGCTTTTTTTATGGAACTTTTAAAAAACCAAACAATACAAAGGAAAAAGATACAGTATGACCACGCATTAAAGATTACAGATAAAGAAAAAAGAAACAAGACTATTTCTATTTATGGTATTTGTGCTTGCTGTTTCTTATTAGGAATCTTAACTTTCACAACACTTTAAATAATCATTTTAGGGTCTATTATCTAGAAATGGACCCTTCCAAAGCTTAATTTACCGGCCACTTTATTTTAGACTTGAAAGTAAGGGGCAAAAATAACCAAATAGTTGTCATTATCGCCCCTAAAAAAGGGGCGATTTTTTATGGAACAAAAAGTGTTACCGATCAAAGATTCAAATGTCTTAACTAAAGTACAACGTTGTTTACAGGAAGATTTTAAGGCTGGAGTCCGTAATTACACCATTTTCCAAGTCGGCAATGCGACTTTGTTGCGGGTCAGCGACATTTTACGGCTCAAACGGACAGATGTCCTTGACGAAAAAGGAAACGTGCGCCAGAACACGTATCTCCACGACCGCAAAACCGGCAAAGCCAACCGCTTATACTTAAAACCAATCGTGGGCGATCTTTTAGCTTACCAAAAGTGGTTACAGCAAGAAAATCTTGTCTCGCCCTGGCTTTTTCCGTCGATCCAGCACCCGGAGAAGCACATTACGGAAAAACAGTTTTATAAGATCATGGCCAAAGTGAGGGATCTCCTTAATTTAGACTATCTAGGGACCCACACCATGCGCAAAACGGGCGCTTATCGGGTCTATGTGCAGTCTAATTATAATATTGGATTGGTCATGCACCTGCTTAACCATAGCAGTGAAGCTATGACCCTGGCTTATTTAGGCTTAGATCAAGCCAGCACCGAAGAAATGTTAGACAATATCGACTTTGGATAGTTCTCATTAATCTATTTTTTTCAAAATTAATCTGCCCTCAAGCAACAGCTTGTGCATTAAATTCTCCCCTTTTTCATTGTGAAAGGTTGTTCCGTACTTAGATATAAGCTTAGTAACAGAATGAAATTGAGTTCTTCTTATTTCTTGTTCCTTACTTTCATCATAAATGGAATAGTAAAACACCAAAGTTATATCATTATCATAAATATTGTAATAGTCAAAAATTGACTGGAAATATGAATAGTCAGCCGGAGCGAGAGAATGACCATAGAAAGCTATTGTCTTTATACTCTTTGGTAAAAGCCTGTCTTGTTTATCACTTGCTAAAGTCATTATTCGATAAGTTTTTGTAAATCTAAATACCGGACTATCAGCAACTATGCCTTTAGAATCAATTCCAATTATTGGGCAATTATCAAGTTTGCCATGTATATTTCGAACTGTATTAAAAGATGTAGATTCGACGTATGGACTTGTATAGTTAAAGGAAAGTAAATTATAACATTCATTATTAACTAATTTTTGTAGTAACTGTTCACTATAATCTTTGTAGCTATCATTAATAGAATTTTTTAAATATTGGCCAAAGCTTTCTTCAAATTTATTAAGCTCATTGTATAAAAAGTCAAAAAAATATTTTTTTGAGTGTTTATCAATGTCATATTTCAAGTTATTTAACAGAACAAATAAAAGAATCAATGTTTCTTTATCTGTTGTAAAGGTATCATCCCTTAACTTTTTAAACTCTGTTAAAAAAGAATCTTTAATAGTTACTCTAGGCTTTAAATATTTAAGCCTGTTTACTATATCTAGAGAGTTTTCAAGGTCGAATTCAAGGTGCTCGTTATCATTATTTATTGTCAATAAATTGTTTAAAAAGTATTCTACATCTGACCAATTGTTAAGCTTTTCTTTATGCGAGTAAAAATAGAAATCCCAAAAAGAAATGCCTTCATCATTAAAGTTAATGTCAATATTATCATGTAAGTTTCCGTAGATTCCTTGAAAACCAGCGGATCGCAAAATATCACTTTTTAAAAAATTTGTATCTGTATTACGATCATTAAAATTTGAATTCATTTTTTTTAGTATTTCAACCATTTTAATTTCGTTATCATAGTAATCTTCAAAACTAGATTTTAAACCACAGTTCAAATCAAAACCATTTCCTATAATTAATAATCGTGATACTACATTCTGAGTCATAAAAGAACTTCTTTCTATCGTAAGTAAATTCCAAAAAGCCAACTTCTTTACTTAATGATACTCTAGTAATATCTAGAAAATAACCTAAAAAATAGCTTCACAAGTTTCAACTAGTAGTTTAAAATCGCTTTAGACAAGTCATAGTTATGTAAATAAGGCCTCCAACACCTGCAAATTGCTCTAACCTTACTAGCATGTTATAATGAGCTTGCGAATTGAGAATAGATTTTGTATGAAGGCGCAATAACCACCCCTACCAGACATAGGGGTGGTTATTTTTTTCGCTAGATGCGACGGCTAGCGACGAGTTGAATGGCAACTCGCTTAGCGATCATTGTCTTTGTCGTTCTCGTCCAACCAACGAGAAAATAGCTCTTTGGCTATACCTACGAGAATAGGTGCAATGATCATTGAGAATAGATCTTGTAACAAAAGACGCACCCCCTTTGGGGGCAAGTTGCCAGTTATGATTATAGCATTTTCTCATTGACCTAGTCTAAGTAGTTTTGAGTATTGCCTTTTGACTTTCTCTCGCTTTTCTCTTTGCTAAAATAAAACTAAAAACAACTTTATTGACGGAGGTTTTAGCTATGGCTAGTGAACTAGAAAAATTAGCTGAATTACAACGTAAATTAAACGAGCGTAAACGTAAAGCACGCACCAAAGAATATCAGAAATTAGGCCGTGAATTTTATCGGAAATCCCAAGCCAAAACTTTTGCGGGCGCGCACCAGATGTTAGAACATGTTCCTATGTTTCAGCAGTTCGCTCAAAAAGCCAATTTAACGGACGCGCAAATGCAGCAATTAACTACCATTGCGGATTCCATGCACTGGAACGGCAACTTTTGGCAGATTGAAGATCTCAAAAACGTTTCTCACTGGCTGGCACAATTTCGGACCGATCAGGGCCAAAATTAGGCTGCCCGCTTTTAGAAAAAATAACCCACTTTGTGACGACAAATGCGGGCTATTTTTTTAGGCTTTTTTCGGTCACATTTTTTGGCACAAAAAAGGGACGATCTTAGCTCGTTTTCGTGACGAAAAGCGAGCGTCTTTTGAGGGGGATAAAAGGGGGAATTTTTGTGCAACAAAAAGCCCTCTTTTCAAGCCGGAATAAATGCAAAATGCGGCAGCAATTTGTATGTCATTCCGACAGCTTGCCGTATTTAACCAAAAATGTTAGGGTAAACGTGCATGAATAATAAACGCTTACCCTAACATTTTTCAGCAGGAAACTAAATGAATAATGCAGCTTAATGCTGTGGTTTTTATAAGGAGGTGAACTAATGTCTAATGTTAAACCAGCTAATGAACGGCAAGTCAAACGCATTAATTTTCGTTTAGATCAAACTGAATATACTAAATTAAAATTATCGGCAGAAACTTATGGCCTCACGGTCTCGAACTATGCTAAAAAACTAGCCTTAAATTCTAAGCTCCAGCAGCCCTATTTTGATCACACGGCTACCAAAGAACTGTTACTTGAATTAAGTCGCCAGGGAACTAATTTGAACCAAGTTGCGCGGCAGTTAAATCAACAACCGGAAATGCCTCAAACTGCACAACTATTAGCTGCTTTACAAGCGACCCGAGAGGAGTATCGAAAATTATGGCAACAATTGCAAAAGTAAGTAATGCAGCTAGTGCCACTTTTGCCCTGGGCTATGGTTTAGGTGAAAATACTCCCTTACATCATGACACCAAAAGCTGGTTAGCGGATCATGATTTAGCCCAACCCGCTGAACTTGAAAATTGTCGGGCCGTGGTCGTAGGTGGCACTAATGGGATTGACCCTTTAATCGCTAATGAACAGTTTCGCGCAGTGCGCCAGCTCTTTCAGCAAACGCAAAAGCGCAACCAGGTTTTACGGATCACCCAGTCTTTTGCGGATAACGAATTAGACCCGCTCAACCAAACAGACTGGCAGAAAGCCAATGATCTCGGCGTGCAATTAGCGGAAAAACTTTATCCGGAATATCAAAGTGCCGTTTATACGCATTTAGACGGAGAAAACCACCATTTGCACAACCACATTATCGTTAATAAAGTCAGTTTAGCGACCGGTAAGAAATTAGACGAAAAGCGCGGTCAAACAGTCAGGCGGGTCCGAGCCGCCAATGATGACTTAGCACGAGCCCAAGGCTGGCATATTCTGCCGCCGGTGCGTGAACACCAGTCACCAACTGAACAGGATCTGACGCAAGCCCACAAGTATTCTTACATGGCTGATCTCCGCCACCGCATTGATACAGTTATGCAAGACCCCACTGTGAGCTCATATGAGACCTTCTCAGCTCGTTTAAGCTCAAATGGGGTAAATGTCGCTTTACGGGGTAAAAACATCTCATATGCGTTTTTAGACGCTAATCAGAAGCAACGGCGGGCCCGTGGGGTCCGTTTAGGGACAGACTATGACAAGGAGGCACTTTTAGATGAGTTGGCGCGACGAGAACAACAAACCCGCAAACAAACTGAAATTTCAAACGACCAGCGAGCTCTTACAGCTGATCGCGAAATTGAACAACGAAAACCGTTACTTGAATCAAGAAAACCAGGTCTTGACCGCCTTGCAGTCGCAACTGGCCGCACTCAACGAGACCAATCAGACACTCAGCAACGCTTTGAGCAACTTAGAAAGGCAGTACGACCACTTACAAACGGATTACAGCACTTTAAAGACGGCTTACGAGCATTTACAAAGCGAGCTCGCGAACTCTTAGACTTGCGTGCTAGTCGTCTCAATTTTGCCCAAAAATTTCAAGCTGACTTAGCACGTAAAAAACAAGCCCAGCAACAAACACATGTACCGCGACAAACCAATAAACCAGGAAGGGGACCCCACCGATGAATGACAATGAAAAAATGGTCAAACAGCTCTTTGACGCTTACGAAAATGGCCAGATCAACTTTAACAATGTGCCTGCTTTCAAAAACTTAGTGACACAAGCCGCTCAAGAACAACTGTCTCAAACCCTTAGCACAACTGCACTTAAAGAAAAACAACAAGCGGCCTTAAAGGACGAAAAAACTTGGTATCATCAACAAGTTGAACATATTTTGCAAGATAAACAAAACCAACTTGATACAACTGCCTTTCAGCAATCAGTTCTTGGTGATTTAACCTCCGCTCGCAACGAAGTACTTGACCAGCAGCAAGAGCTGGCTGAGCAAAAAATGCAACTCGAAGCAGCTGAAAAGAAGCATTTTTGGCAGAATTTATCGGTTGCTCTTTTACAAGTTTTGTGTTGCTTAGTTTATGCTTGGTTCATTTTCATTGTGTTAAAAAAGTTTTTGTATGACGGTATTTGGAATGGTTGGGGACTGCATACCTTGTACAGCACTGTTTGGGCTCTGCATACTGATCATTACATTGGTTCTATTATTCTCGGGATTGTGGGAGTTCTTGTGATCGGTATTGTGATTGGCTTTAGTTTCTGGAGTGTCGCACACATTATTCCCTTTCTAGCCGATTTTAAGCCTTCTCAGCTAAAATTTTGGCACAAACGATAATTTATTTAAATCACTATTAAACGGCTCAGAACGTAAAATAAAGGCTTTGACAAGCTGTTAGGGCCTTTTATCTTGGTTTTAAGTTGCAATTACAACTTTTTAGATTTGTCAGGTGGTTGGTAACTATTAGCAGTTGAGGCGCTTGCTCTGAGGGCGTGCCCGAAGATTTTCTGTGGACATGTTTTGAACTTAGCAAAGGAGCCAGCGGCGACTGCGCAATGAGCGGAGCGAATGGAGTTAAATGTGAGAGTGGTTTTCTCTCACTCCTTTTAGGGGCAAACGACCGGAGGAAGTGCGCAGCGAACATAGTGAGCGGAGTTTTAATATACAAGTGGGTTGTGCTTGTACTTCTTTTTAACGAGAAGACCAATTTAGAATTTGAATTTTTTAGAAATTTTTTTATTTTTTGAAAAAAAACTTCTCTCGCGCGCGCATTAATAATAATTAAAAAAATACATTAGGACATATTTCTTTAATACTTTTAAATACTTTAGCAAGTCGTATAATGCTTTTATATCAGTGTTTACAGCAGTTTAAAATAGGATTTTGTACGTCATTAATGAGGATTTTGTACGTCATTAATGAGGATTTTGTACGTCATTGTTGAGGATTTTGTACGTCATTAATGAGGATTTTGTACGTCATTGTTGAGTGCCTATTTAAAAATAGATTAAATTATTATATAATTGTTTTATCCTATTTTAAGGAGGCAATGTTATGCCTGGAAAAATTATAAATAAAAAAGCAGATCTCGCTTTTAAAGAACTGCTTTCTCGCCAAGACTATTTAGTTGTTCAAGCTAACGATCTCGCTCGCGCTTTTGGTAACCTTTCTTCTTTTCAGCACAAGGTACTTGATTATTGTTTTAGTTTTGTTACAAGGGATAGTATAGCTTCAGATGAATATGTTGCTAATGCACTAGACATTATTCATCAATTGGGGTTAAATGCTTCCGGTCAAAACTATAAACGAGTCGCAAAGGCTTTTAAAGCATTAAATGAAAATACAGCATTATACTTTAAGATAAAAAGAGAAGATGGAAAAACTGGTATTTTAATGACACAGTTATTTAGCCGTATTAGTTTTTTTCAAGACGGTCAAATACGGTTTAAGTTTTCTGAAGATGCAGCACCTTATGTTTATGACCTTAGAGAACATTATTATTCATTTAAATTAAGTGAACTTTCGCATATAAAATCAAAATATAGCCTAATTTTAATGAAACTATGGCAATCACATAAGATGGATAAGCAACAAACAAGTGTTACCATTTCGGGAAGCCTTGATGATTGGGAAAGCTGGTTCTTGGGTCAAGATAAAACATGGCCAGCTGGAAGATTTGTTCGTGACGCTTTGTCGCCAGCAATGAATGAACTTTCAGAAAAATTAAACTTCTGGTTTACATTGACGAAACAGAAACGAGGAAGAAGTATTGTTGGCTATGAATTAACAATCCATAGTGCAACTAACCGTAAAGCAATTAACTACCAAAGATGAATTGCGGGGAAAACTGATGAAAACAGTACAAGAATTAGCAGATCAGTTAGGTGTTACTCGGCAACGAGTTCAGCAAGTAATCCAAGCCTTACCTAAGGAAAAACAAGCAAAGAAGGAAAAGGGCCGCTTGCAAATTACAGAACAAGTTGAAGCTGATATAAAAGCATTTATGCGCAAAGGCGAAACGGCAAAAGCAAATAAGCAAGCAAGCAAATCTAACTTGCTTGTCAATTTGCTCAAAGAAAATAATGCTAACTTAAAAGATGAAAATGAGTTTTTAAAAGAACAAATTAAAGACTTACAACTAAAACTAAGTCAAGAACAAAAACTTGTTAGTCAGCAGCACAAACTAATTGATCAAGAACAACAGTTGCATTTAGCAGATCAAGAACGTATTAAAGAGATAGAACAGCCAGAAAAGCAAAACAAGTCTACCTCTAAAGAAACAGAAGAAGAAACAACTAACAACCAACCGGAAGAACAACCTAAAAAAGGCTTCTTTAAACGCCTTTTTGGTAATAAATAAGAGGGTCCATTTGTGAGAAAACAGACCCTCAAAAATATATATTACTTGATCTTCCCTTTTTCTTGGAAGATCTTTTTTTGTTCGAAAATAATTCGACAAAAATTTGCTTTCTTGTTTTTCTGTGCTAAAGTTAAGTCGTCTATTCGAACTGGTGTTCGATTATTGAGCAAATAATTTTTAAGGAGGTTGG
>NZ_JAGYGU010000048.1:0-9731 GCF_018991255.1 Lactiplantibacillus sp. 30.2.29
TCTTGACGCTACCCTTTTATAATTGTGCTATATTGAACATGAAGGAAGCGAAGCACTATGACTATGGTGAAAGCAGCTGTTATTTACGGTCCTAAGGATATCCGCTTTGAAAAAAGAAATATTCCTGATCCGGCACCAGATGAAGTTCAAATTGAGGTTGCATTTAATGGTATTTGTGGTAGTGATATTCATGAATATTTAGAGGGTATGGATTTGGCGACAATGCCTCATCCGCTAACCCATATGCAGGCTCCGCTGATTCCTGGTCATGAATTCTCTGGGACGATTTCTAAAATTGGAAAACAAGTATCTAAATTAAGAATTGGAGATAAAGTTGCAGTCGAGCCAATGATTGCTTGTGGAAAATGTCCGGAATGTCTTTCTGGTCATTATAATTGGTGTGAGCATGCTATAGGTAGTGATCAATCAGCAGGATTCTTAGGATTTTCGGCTAACGGTGGCTTAGCTGAAAAGTGCAATGTAAAAAGTACCTTTGCACATCTCTTGCCAACTAACTTTCCGCTTGATTTAGGGGCTTTAGTTGAGCCAGTTTCAGTTGCTGCACAAGCAGTTATGGCAAGCCGAGTGTCTCCTGGAGATGATGTCTTAATTCAGGGTGCTGGTCCAATTGGATTGTTCACGGCCTTAATAGCACAAATTTCTGGTGCCCATCACGTCATAATAAATGACATGTCAGAGGAACGTTTGGATTTAGCAAATGAATTAGGGGTTCAATACCCAATACGTGCTGATAGCCAAAAGTCATTAGCTCACGCTATCAGCACTATCACGGAAAATCAGGGAGTAGATGTTGCATTTGATTGTGCCGGTGTACAACCCACACTTACTGGTGCCATTCAGGCTCTTAAAAACGGTGGCAAGGTTACCGTGATTGCATTATTTCAACATCCACCAGTTGTAGATGTTAGAGCTCTTCTTAAAAAGGGTGGTAGTTTATTAACATCTTATGGATATGCCAATATCTTCGATCGAGTAATTAAGATTATAGATACCCATCGGTCACTATTCAAACGTGTCATTACAAAAAAGATTGAATTAAATGAATTAGTTTCAGAAGGAATTGAATCCTTAGAAAAGGATAAAAAACAAGCAAAGATTTTAGTTCGTTTGCATTCTTAGTTAACATCAGTTTTCTCAACCCAAGTGCCCTATAATTATGGCTCTACGTCAACTGGTGTTGAAGAATAAATTTATCATTTGAGGCGGTTCTCCATTTGGGGAGCCGTCTTTGTCATGTTATGCCGTGATTTGGTAGATTCGTTTGAAGAAGTTCAGCTGATTCTTGAAGCCAAAACAGGATCGTTTGAGTGACTTGATGAGGTGGTTAACCCCTTCGATCGGACCGTTGGAATAAGGGCTGGTGACAGCGACTTCGTGTCGCTTAAGCGTCACGATCGTCATGTCCATTGCCGTACCGTTTAGCTCGTAAGTAGCTAACAGGATTGCCAGTTCCGCGGGATGTTTCCTCACCATCAAGGCATCATGAGGCGCTAAGTAGGTCTCGTAGGTTTGCTTGAACTTGGGCAGAGTTTAACACTAACGTGTAGTGATCTTTGATTTACTCCACATTAATTATGCCAGTTGCGACAAGGGTTAGCGCCATTTACTACACCTGAGCAAGATTATTCACATTCTGGTCATAAACAACCGGTTTTTAGTGTTGCAATGGGCGTAACTCAATGGTGATGTAGCTCTATCAATGCGTGTGCACCGCTTAAGATTCGTCGGCTGATTATTACACCCGTAGCTGCCTTATTAAGAACCTGTCTAGTATCTTTTAAGAACTATCTTCAGGAAGGCCAATACAACCATTTGAAGACTGCTGTTAAGGGCACGTTCACAGTTTTTCCAAAGTCGCCGACATTTGTCTAGCCAACTCCATGAACGTTCAACGATCCATCGTTGCGGTAACACCGTGAACATATGCAACTCGTTGCGTTTAGCTACCGTCGTCTTAGCATTCAAAATGAGCTTCACCTGATCCGCAAAGTCATTGCCAGTGTAGCCACCATCAACCATGACATGCTGAACCAGCTCTAACTTTAAACATAGCCAATGCACCTGAACGATCTGATACATTAGCTCGTGTCACGAGAATGGCTTGTGGTAAACCATTAATATCAACCGCCAAATAAAAACATGTGGTATTTTGGTTGGGAGAGTGGGTCGTCGATTGGGGGAGACAACTAGCAGGTCTGGATCGTGTCCGTCTTAAAGCGGTTGCTAGAATAAGCATATCGCATATCTAAATAACGGGTTGTCAGCATGCTAAGTGCTAAGGCCCATTATAAAGTCACTTAGCAACTGAGTAACTTTATAATGGGTATTGGTGGGGGGACACACGTGCTTCAGCACAGATTTAATATAGTAGAAAAAAGATTGCGAATCAGAAATGATCCGCAATCTTTGCATTTGTTTATTAATTTAGAGTGGCTTTTTAGTACCAGCCATTAGCAAGCCAGTGACTCTTGGCGTTGCTCCATGAACCATAACGTGAAGCAACATAACTGTTAGCAACACGTTCTTGGTTGGCAGCGGAGTAGTCACCGTTTAAGTATGAAGCACTTAATTGGTACTTACCGATGTATTGACCGTTACGAGCAGAATATGAACCACCAGATTCTTTACCAGCAATCCAAGCCTTAGCAGCACTATCAGAACCATTGTTGCTATAGTTTGATGTTGAACTAGACGTTTGAGTCGTCGTCTGAGCAGCAGGTTTGCTAGTTTGTGTTTGACTTGATTGGGTCTGGCTAGCTTGGCTCGGTTGAGCTTGAGTTTGACTAGTCTGAGCTGATGATTGTGTCGTGGTCGTTTGTTGAGTCGTCTGTGTTGAAGTCGTTGAGGTTGTTGAAGCAGCTGAAGACGTAGCTTGGCTAGTTGCTGATTGTGGTGCAGCACTTGTAGCAGCAGAAGTCGTGGTTGTTGTAGTAGTACCATTGACTTCAAGCTTATCACCAATGAAGATTAAGTTAACATTAGCTAACTTGTTTGCCTTTTCAATGGCTGAAACTGAAGTGTTGTGAGCTTGGGCAATTGCTGAAACAGTATCGCCGGCCTTAACAGTATAAGTATCAGCGTTGGCAACCGTTGTTGAGATAGCGAATAAAGCTAATGCAGCAGTTGATGATAATACAAGGTTTTTGATCTTCATAATAATTAATACACTCTCCTATAATTTGCGTGTGTTCGATTATTTACATATATTTTCTATTGGTCGAGCAGTTGATGTCTCAACCAATCAACAGTGACTAGTATAACTAGTGAGTGTTGCAGTGCAATAATCAGAACATTACGTTTTTAGGGGGTGCTTGTAATATAAGGCCGTTTTTGTAATGAATTGTAATATTTGGTAGATTGTATCAACATTACTAGAATAAAAGTAGCGGGATAAATATTTCACGACCAAATAGTATCTAAATCTATACGTTCAACACCAAGCAATCACACACCACAACACAGCACACCGTATAGACCCTTTAAAACGTCTTCTAAGCGATTTTAAGGTGCATTGCTTAATTATATATGGTGAATTGTCAAACTAAGTGCAACGGTTTGTCAAAAAATACTTCATATGGGGTTTCATAGTTTAACACTTTGCGAGGACGTTGATTTAACTGCTTTTGGCAGTGTTCAACGTCCTGTTCTGTATAATTATCAATATCTGTTCGCTTGGGAAAATATTCCCGGATTAATCCATTTGTATTCTCATTTGTTCCACGCTGTTCAGGCGAATATGGATCGGGCCAATAGACAGTAACACCTAACCTTTCGCTGATTTCATCAAGATGAAGAAATTCGGTCCCATGATCTGGTGTAATAGAATGAACAAATTCTTTAGGAATGGCCCCTAACAGTTCAACTAAGCCTTTATTTATCTCCTGCGAGTCCTTTTGCACAACCTTTTTGATAAGCGTAAGCCGACTAAGCCGATCGACAACCGTTAAAAGGATGGCGTGACCCGTTCGACCAATCACAGTATCAATTTCCCAGTCACCTATACGTTGACGCTGGTTGATAAAACCAGGGAGCTCATGGATCGAGATATAGTCGGTCTGTACTTCTCGATGTCGTCTAGTATTCTTTGAATGCCGAGTCCGATGTTTATGTCTGAGATGGCGCTGAATACCGGTATCACCACGTGAGGAGTACTTCTCACCTAAATTGTGTTGATAGATATGACGGTAAATTGTGTTGTAGCTAACACACCATTGATGTTCCTTATTAAAGCGAGCGGTAATCTGCTCTGGTAACCAGTGCAGATCTAAGATGTAATGAACAATTTGACGGCGTAATTGTGGATGGCTGTCTAATAGCCGCTTCTTGTGACAATTCTGCCGCTTTTGATGATAGTCATTATCTGCTTTGCTTGGGGAATAATTACCTGCACAACGTTTTAACTCCCGTGAAATAGTGCTTGGATTTCGCCCCAGCCGTAACGCAACAGCCCGGATAGATAACCCCTTAGTTCGTAAAAACATAAGTATTTCACGTTCTTTTATAGTAAGATGTTTATAGCTCATACCGGATACCTCGAATTGTTTGATTTGGTCGTTAAACATATTCTACCCGGTATGGGTTTATTTTTTTACTTTGTGTTGCATTTCAATTGTAAATTCGCCCTATTAAAAAAATTCTAATCACGTTCTAAAGCTGGAGACTTTTAAAAAAATCAAAATTTTGATATAGTGGATTATAGTACTTTTAGGTAACCAAGAAGTTTTTGAACGCCTTATGAAGGTTGAGTATGATGAAATTGGTTGGATATGGTGCTAATTTCTTGGTTTAGAACAAATTGGTGAATATAAAAAATGTAAATTTTATTTTGACTCATTCATAGCGTTATACACCATGTCTACCCAAGCGCGTGGCGCATGTTACCCAGATTATTATTCCTTATGAATAATAATCTGGGTAACATGCTAATACATGGAGGTGTATGTTGGTAGAAAAAGTTAAAGTTAAAAATGTAACTAAGATTTTTGGAAAGCAAATATCTCTAGCAAAAAAATTGTTGCGTGAGGGAAAGTCTAAAGCAGAGATCCTTTCGCAGACAGGTTGTACTGTTGGAGTTAATCAAGCTAGTTTTGCTGTTAATGAAGGTGAACTGTTTGTAATCATGGGGCTGTCTGGAAGTGGAAAGTCTACGATTATCCGAATGATCAACCGCTTGATAAATTCGACTGATGGGGATATTGAAATCGATGAACAAGGTGTGATGGGCCTCAGTAAGGAAGAATTACGTCACTTGCGCCAAGATAAGATCGGCATGGTTTTTCAAAATTTTGCCTTGTTTCCGCATAAGTCCGTATTACAAAATGCGGCTTATGGATTGGAGCTTAAAAAGTTTCCGTTAGATGTACGAAACAGGAAAGCTCATGAAGCATTGACACTAGTCGGCTTGACCGGGTATGACGACCAATATCCAGATCAGTTATCAGGCGGGATGCAGCAGCGGGTTGGTCTCGCGCGCGCTTTGGCCAATGATGCCGAGATTCTGTTGATGGACGAGGCATTTTCGGCCTTGGATCCGTTATATCGGAAAGAAATGCAGGATTTGTTATTGCAAATTCAAGAGAAAATGCATAAAACGATCATTTTTATTGGCCATGACCTGAACGAAGCTTTGAAATTAGGGGATAGGATTATGATCATGCGTGATGGCCATATCGAACAAATTGATAATCCGGAAGATATTTTGACTCACCCGGCTAATGATTACGTAGAACGCTTCATCGAAGGGGTCGACCGGACAAAGGTCCTGACGGCAAGTAGTGTAATGACGCAGGCCCAGGTGGTTAATATTGGAAAGGCTGGACCACGGGTGGCTTTGCGGAGAATGCGAGCCAACGATATCTCTTCAATATACGTGGTTGATAATGACAACAAATTCGTGGGTTTTGCCGATGCGCATGATGTTTCGGATCTGATTAAGAAGGGCAGTGAAGACCTGAAGTCAGTTCTTAGGACAGACGTGCCTAAGACAAGTGTGGATATGCCAATCAATGCATTGATTAACGATATTTCGAAGGCAGCAATTCCTTATGTCGTGTTGGATGATGACGATCATCTACTAGGCATCATTCTACGGAGTTCTGTTTTGGCGGCTATCGCTGGGGAAGAGGTGAGTGCTTAATGAATATTGGAAAAATACCTTTAGCGGATTGGATCAACTCAGGTGTTGACTGGCTGAGTCAATTTACCGGATTTTTTAATAGTGTGACGATCTTTTTCCAGGTAATCATTGACGGTATTCAATGGGCTTTTGACTTCTTGCCGCAATGGGTCTTTATCTTGGTGGTCTTAGCACTCACGTACTGGGTTAAACGAGGACAAAAGAAAATTAGTTTCATGGTGTTTGAAGTTTTGGGGCTGTTATTGATCTGGAACTTAGGATACTGGCGTGATATGACCCAGACCTTGACGTTAGTTTTGTCGTCTAGTTTGATTGCAATCGTTGTTGGGATTCCACTTGGAATTTGGATGGCAAAAAGTTCAAGAGCTGAGATCGTAATCAAACCAATTCTTGACTTCATGCAGACCTTGCCAGCGTTTGTTTATCTAATACCGGCCGTTTCATTTTTTGGTATCGGGATGGTACCGGGGGTGTTGGCTTCAGTGATTTTTGCGACGCCACCGACAGTGCGAATGACAAACTTGGGAATCCGGCAGGTGCCAAGTGACTTGATCGAGGTAGCGGATTCCTTTGGCTCGACCAGCTGGCAAAAGCTAATCAAATTACAGTTACCACTAGCAAAAACAACAATAATGTCCGGAATTAATCAAACGATGATGCTTGGACTTTCAATGGTCGTGATTGCATCAATGATTGGCGCCCTTGGTTTAGGAACTCAGGTTTACTTTGCTGTGGGGCGTAATGATGCCGGGGCAGGATTTGCCGCAGGAATTGCTGTGGTTATTGTAGCTATTATTTTGGATCGAATCACACAATCGTTCAACAAAACATCCAAATAAAGGGGGAATGATTAGTTTGAAGAAAAGAATTCTCCGTTATTTGCAAATGGCCACAGTGATTATATGTTTGACAGCCATAGTTAGTGCTTGTGCTAAACCAGCTGAATACGACTCACATAAAAAGTTAGGACCGCAAATCAATTATACGATTACAGGGATCGAAGCTGGTGCGGGTGTAATGGCTAATACACAAACATTGTTGTCAAAATATAAGTTGAAACAGGCTAACTGGCAGATCATGCCAAGTTCTACAGCTGCGATGATTAGCACGTTATCCAAGGCAGTTAAAAATAAACAGCCTATCGTTGTTACTGGCTGGCAGCCACACTGGATGGTTGCTAAATATTCGTTGAAATTTTTAAAAGATCCAAAACATGTTTATGGTAATGGTGAATCAATGCGCACCATTACACGTAAAGGGTTGGAAAAAGATAATCCAGGTGCTACTAAGTTACTAAAGAATTTCCATTGGACAATTTCAATGTCAAATCCAGTAATGCTGAACATAAACGGTGGCATGAATAAGCAAAAAGCTGTCAATCAGTTTATTAAAAACCATCCTAAACAAGTCAAAGCATGGACAGCGGGGGTGCCAAACGGTCATGGCAAAAAAATTAAATTAGTTTATACACCATATGACTATGAAATTGCGGTAACCACTTTAGTAACGACTTTGTTGAAGCAAAAAGGATATAAAGCTACAATGCAACAGTTAGACGTGGGAGTTATGTGGAATTCGATAGCTAATGGTAGTTCTGACGCTTCCTTGACTGCTGAGTTACCAGTTACCCATGGCTTGTATGCCAAGAAGTACAAAGGTAAGTATGTTCAATTGCGCAAAAATTTGAAGGGAGCTAAAACAGGGTTGGCAGTTCCCAAATATATGAAGAATATTAATACTGTTGATGATCTAAAAAACAAATGATATTGGCTGTAAAATTTCTGGCATTGGACCACACCAATGCCAGTTTTTTTGTTATTTGTCATGTGAAGTTGATGGAATCCTTATGAAGTATCTGGAGCTTAATTGGTCTAGGTACTTTTTTATACCGTCACAGTTTGACGTGCTGGGTGAAGCCATTGGCGTTGAATCTTAATACGGTTGACAAAGTTCTCCCAATTACGGAAGCCAAAAGCAGTGTTTTTAATCTTCTTAATTCGGCCGATGTTGCCCTCTAAATAACCGTTTGAATATGGTGATTCAACGGCGTTCAGGGCCTGTTTCCGGTACTTCTTAAAGCTTTTGATGGTTGTGCCCATTTGTTTTAGTTGATGATATTGGCATAGGAACTAATGAAATAGGTTTGTATTATGAATGCGCAAAGACTTTATGATGTCTTGATAAATCTCATAAGTTGTTTTGAAGTCTTGCCCCAAATTTGAGACATTCGGTGACTTCCTCGGTAATAATTTTGCGTGTCAAAATCAAAAGAAAAGACGACCACAAAGGACCTATACTTACTTACCGCAGATGAACGTATCAAGATTTAGCTCTTTTGGAAGGCCAAGATAAAGGGGTTTCTATGATGTAATGACGGACAAATTGTTCGGTACATTACACCACCGTAGGAGTCATGCTTAAAAATGATCGAAAGTCAGTTATAACCACGTTATAATAAAAACAGCAAAAGGAAGTACCATCGAAAACAGGGCTTCCCGCGCAAGCCGCTTCAAAGGCGGTGGTCTTAGCTAAAGAACGATATCAAGGCGCCCCATAACCGTTCAAAGTTATGTAGGGAGGCTTTTTTATTGGTAGTGCTTGTTGATATAGTTGAGTAGCACGATTAAAAATGTGCCAAACAGCAATATCAGCGAGACTGTCTGGAAGACGCTCATTGACTGTGAAACCTTCTTGAAGATTATTCCATGTCAACTCGCAAGGGAAAAGACAGTCACTGCCCTTAAAATTGCTTAGTCAAGCATACAAAGAAATGATGGATTGACCAAGCCACAATAAACATTAAGGTATCAAGCTTCCTAGAAGCCCAATTTGATTGCATTAAGTATCAGCAAAACATCTTTTGTAGATATCCTTTTTTGAGTTCCTGGAGTTTTTCAAGTTTACGCTGATAAAGAGCGATAGTCTTGTCGAGTTGTTTGAAAAAAATGCCAATTTTCTTTTGTTCTTGTAAACTTTTAGGTAGTGTTACTTTGAACTGTGATAAAGATCTTTGACTAACACCTTTCGCAGTACCGCCGCTTGATAAGGATGATAATTCATTAAATGATTTCGGCGAACGTAACAAGACAGCCAAGAAATCATTTGTGATTTTATCTGAAGCAACATCAAAAGCGATTGTTCGTTGACTGAGAATATATTTGTTGTTGTCCGGTATTTGTGCCACATTTCCCATTGGTGCCTCTGTGGTAAATAATACTTGGCCCTTATAAAGTTCTTTTCCAGTCATCCACTTATCATATAGTTTTTGATTTCCATAATGTGCATCAGCAGATGGATCAATATAACCATTTTTTACATTAAGAGCTGAAAGGGCAAGATATCCAGACTCGCTCCAATCCATATCCAGTTTTTTGGGAGTACGTCCACGAAAATCTACTGTACGTCTAATGTTGTCGAAGAACTTACGCTGTTCCCAAGCGTCAGCAAACCCTAAAAATCTTAATTCTGGGAACTTGCTCCCATTTTTGGGGAACAATTTCTGCAAATAGCCCTGTTTAAGTGCCTTAAGCTTAGCTAACTTACGCTGGTTGACTGCGATGAGGGTGTCGAGGTG
>NZ_JAGYGU010000049.1:0-9627 GCF_018991255.1 Lactiplantibacillus sp. 30.2.29
AGCACATGACATCACTGACTCGCAACAGTGTCGCTTTGCCAACTTGAAAAACTGTATAGTTACGCCGGCCAGCTTTAAAATTGTTGAGTAAGGTATCTTGCACCTCTTTGAGAACGTTAGAATCTTTGATGGGTAAGACAACTTGTTGCATAGTTTTAGCCCCTTTTCTTGAGATATTAAAGCAGTTATGTTATTGTTTATTGTAAGGAAAAAGTAAGGAGATGGTATTGTGAGTGCAGGTAATGTAACTAAGGTTAGCTCGAAGATCACAAGCAAAAATCAGATTACAATTCCTAAAACAGTACGTGAGCTGTTAAAAGTTCGGTCTACTGACACAATTGAATGGCAGATTGAGCCAAATGGTAGAGTAATGATTGTTCGTAGTAAACCTGATCTATGGCAACTTGTTGATGAACAGGAAAAAAAGTTCGGAAATCTCAGTACCACGGAATTTGATTGGGGTAAGGACATAGAAAGTGAAGACTTTGATTAATGAAATTAAAACAAGGCGCTATTTTGTGGATTAATTTAGATCCAGCCAAAGGAACTGAAACTAAGAAAAAGCGACCGTGTTTAGTTGTGAGCAACGATCACTATAATCGCTATTTTAATACGGTGCTAGTTGTACCAATCAGCACTTCTGACAAATATCGTACCCTAGAAAAGTATGCTAAATCGCCGTTATTTATCAGGATAGATAACGGGAAAATTCACGGAACAGCGCTATTACAACATGTCCGCGCTGTCGATCCCACAAAACGATCAGATGGCGAAGTTGTGGCCACTTTATCCCAGCAAGAAATTAGTTCGATTAGTACAAAGGTCCAACAATTTTTCTGAAAAGCAGATGTTATTTATTTATAAAAGCAACAAAATAGCCCCCAATATCTACATTATAGATATTGGGGGCTATTCTTTCAATGTTTTTGAGGGGTGATTTGGTAAAAATGAACCCTGTTTTACTTACTTTTATAAACATCATTTCGTTTAGCAGTTTTTAATACTAAAACGATAAACTCGTTATCAACAATATCAACGATTATACGAAAGGCACCTACTCGATAACGCCATAAAGTTTTTTTATCTCCTTCAAGTGCTTTGCCCCACTGTCGCGGATTTTCAGTTCCTTCAATATGCTTATCTAGCCATTTAACCATTCTCTTTTGGACAGTGCGATCCAATTTCTTAAATTCTTTAAAAGCTTTTTTATCAAATTCCCAAGTATACATCAGTCAGAAAAAACCTCTTTAAGGACCTCTCCCCGAGAAATCCGGCCGTTTCCTTCTTCTAGAACTTTCATGCCATCTGTATAATCTTGAACATCTTCAACCTGCTCTAAAACGGCTTTACGCATAAAGGCCGAGACGCTTAATCCTTCAAAAGAAGCTAAACTTTGTACTTCCTTGTATTTATCTTCTGGCATACGAATTGTTGTTGTAGTCATAGTTGAGCGTCCTTCTTTCTCTTATAGTAGGTATATTATAGCACATGTGAATACAATTGTATTCATTTTTGCAAAAAGGCCAGAAATTTAGAGCTTATTAGGGTCAATGGCCCCATTACATGGATTGATTACATTCTGAAATTATCCGTCATAACGGGTGTCAATTATTATCCAGCACCTTATCTTTATAATAATCAAACCAAGTCACCTTGCCCGTAATAATCGCCGTTTTCCCAATCATCCCGTAGCGTAGTGACTGTGCCTGACCAGCTGTAATCGGAACGGCCGCTGTCACTTCATAAAAAGTCGCTTTACTCTCCTCGACTGGTGAAACCCCAATCTTTGTAACCACACCATCCAAAATAATTGGCTTCGGTACGTTCCGCGTGACTTTGAATCTAATGGCTTGCTTGACTTTAACGGAAGAAATATCCGCCGTCGAAATATATAGCTTAACGTTTACTCGCCGTTGTTGCTTGATTATCGGTAAAATTTTAGCGATTTCAGCTCCTGAACTAACGTACTTTGCACCACGGTAATTGTCTGCAACGTGTAGGACGCCGGCTTTGGTTGCCTTGATCGTGTAAGATTTTGATTGTGTCGTTAAGCTATCAATATCTGCTTTCACGGTCCGTAAATCTTGCTCGGCTTTCATTCGTTTCTCAGCGACTTCACTTAACTGATCATTCTTTAACATGGCTAATTTGGTATCGTTAGTCTCAACACTGTACTTCGTATCATCAAAGTCTTGTAATTCTTCTAACTGCACTTTAGCTGAGGATAACGAATCCTGAAGCGTATCTATCTGCTGTTGAATGTCTGCTAACGTTGCAGATTTAACTTCTTTTTTATCGTTTGCGTTGTTGGTATCCTTTGACTTAGCGACATACTCAGCAAAAACGTAAGCATACTTGGCACTATTGGCATACTTGCTACCATTAGCCACCGCATTGTATAAGGCCTGATAAGCCTCCAGATTGGTCTTAGTATTTGATACCACTTGTTGCGCGTTCTTCGTTAGCGTGGCTTTCTTAGTGCTAGCGGCGCTCGACTTCGCTGCCAACATTTGATTCTCCGTTAGATAGATTTGACGCTGTTTCAAATAACTTTCCAATAGTTCTCGGTACCCAAATTCATCGGTCGTTGGAAAAACATCACTGTCAGTATTGATGCCATCTTTAAAATGATCCAAGGCTGTTACTTGGCGTTGCAATTGCCGTTTGCTGACATTATCTTCGCGTAATTTATTGCGATTAAAAACGTTAGTATAAACTAATAGCTTTTGACCCTTCTTCACTCGCGCACCTTCAACTAAATAATTCTTTTTGATGGCACTATTAACAGTCGCTTGAATCACCGGAACCGTTCCGGTCGGTTGAACAGTTCCGGTACCATTAATAACAATCTCGCGCTTAGCTACGAGTGAAAACAGAATCGTACCAATTAACAATAGCGTCACTGGAATAATTAATAATGTTGAAAAATTTTGAAACCGAATTCCGTAAAACTCGCCACTTTCTAGCAGGTCTTTTCTCATTATTCAGTTCCCCCTCAGCTATTGATCAAGTCGTAATAGTAACCATGTTCATTCAACAATGCCGCATGGGTCCCCTCTTCAGCGACCCGACCATCATGCAGAACGATGATATGATTCGTCCGCTTTGCAATCGACAACCGGTGGGCAATAAAAATAATCGTCTTGTCAGTCATTGCCACTAAATTATCGATTAATTGTTTTTCAGTAATTGCATCCAGTCCACTCGTCGACTCATCAAATATCAAGACTTGAGCGGGTGATAATAACGCTCTCGCAATCGTTAATCGCTGTCGCTGACCACCTGATAGTGTATTACCATTCTCATCTAGCTTAGTTTGGTATTGCATGGCCATTTTATTAATATCCGTATCAATTAACGCCAATTGGCAAGCCTTCGCAATATCTTTCTCAGTAATACCGCTGCGATTACCTAATCTTAAATTTTCTTCAATGGTCGCTGAAAAGATGTATGGTTCCTGCGGGGTGTAGTTAATATAGGTCCGCAATGTATGCTTATCGATGTTCTTAACGTTGAAGCCGTTCAATATGACATCACCACTATTTGGTTGATAAAAATCAATAAGCAATTTAACTAACGTGGACTTGCCAGAGCCACTCATCCCCACAATTGCAACCTTATCATGTTGTCGAATCGTCAAATTAACATCATCTAAGACATTTTCACCGTAACCATAACGATAGCTGACCCCTTGTAACTTAATATCACCATTTAATTGACTTTCATTATGAATTGGCCGTGACGCCTCAAATTCACTAGCGACCAAATACACTTCATTTAACCGGTTGTTAGCGACCTTAGCGCTTTGAAGCTTAGTCTGCAAATTAATAATATTCTGTAGTGGATTAACAAAATAGGCTAATAAAGCATTATATGTCATGAGCTCCCCAACTGATAACTGATTATGAATGACGAGATTGGCGCCCACCCATAGAACAACAACTTCTAAGACTAACTGTATAAACAGTTTTAATGCCTGTTGCAAAGTATCCGCTTTAAGATAAGCCAAACTCTTACGTAGATAATCAACAAATTCTGAATCAATTTTCTGATAACGTTCCGGCTCACCATTCAGCGCCTTAACAGTTTCAATCCCATGAAGATCCTCAATAATGGCTGAACTCAAAATAGCATTGCTCTCCATTTCCTTTTGATTCAATCGTTCAAAGGATTTATTAAAGGCTAAGATGACAACCGCGTAGATTGGCAACGAGAGTAACGTAATCCAAAAAAGTGTCATATTCTGAATTACCAAGATTGCCCCCATAATAATAACGATGCTGACATCTAAAAACAGCGAAACAATTGTGCTAGCTAACGCATCAATAATCTTACTGGCATCTGTAAACCTTGAAACAATCTCCCCCGTCCGCCGAGTGGCAAAAAAACTCATTGGCAATTCAAAGACGTGCCGAATATAGCCTAAAATAATTTCAATCGAAAGTCGTTGACCTAAAACCGCCAATAAAAAATTCTGGGCATAAGTAAAGATAGCCTGAAAGGTATAAAAAACGATTAGACCAATGGCCACCACTGCCAATGTACTGTGCATATTATTGGGAATATAAGTATCAATCACCGCTTGTAAGAAATAAGACCCACAGATACTAATAATCGTGATTAAAACTGCAGCAAGCACAATATTAATAACCAGTCGGCGCTGCTTTAATAAGCTTGGAATAAATCCCCATAGTGAGCCCTTATCTTGCTTAACTGGCTTATATTCCGACTTCGGTGCAAAGAAAAGGGCAACTCCGGACCATTCGCTTTCAAACCGTTCCTTTGACATACTGATAACCGCAACTGTTGGGTCCGGATCAGCAATCACGACATGTGTTTTCGAGGTTTTTACAACGACATAAAAATGCTGTAGATCCCCATTTTTGGTAACATGCACAATGAATGGCAATGGTAAATCTTGTACCTCGAAAAGACTCATATCTGCTTGAATTGCTTTGGTTTCAAAACCTAACTTTTCGGCCGTTTTTACTAATCCTAATGCCGTAGTCCCTTCTAAACTCGTTTTAGCAATATTTCTTAGATAGGCCAATGATGTTGTCGAACCATAATTTTTCAAAATCATTGCTAAAGCTGCGACCCCACAGTCCATCTCGTCAACTTGCGCAACATAGTTTCTCCAATGCATAATTTTATTCCTCCTACCAATTATAAAGCACCGTTGTAATCTCAATTACGATGTATTTTAAAATCTATCTATTCGCCGGGGAAAAAAGAAATATCAGCAAGGAAGATCAACTGCAACTAGTCTTTGATAGGATGCTAACTTTTAACATAAGCATTCCCTTAACGAGGCCAATGGAACATCTATATGAAAAGGTCGCAGCAGGAAGACAAATAAGCGTAAGCTCAATTACGCTTGGTCGAATCTAGGCCGTTGTTGCCATAAGTTAGCAATTGGTCAACTTGGTGATTTGAGTTCTGACCACTTTTAGAAACCTGTGTATAGCCAATAATCATTGAGCAATCCTTCCACATTGATTTGTCCCAAACTATCTTTTTTACAATCTCAAAATATAGATAAGTTAGATTAACAGAATATATTTCTCTAAAGTAGTTGCAGAAGATTAATGTTCAGGTTTTAGTTTCTACAGTTACTTTCCGTACGAATGCTCCGAGTCGATTATGAATTAAATCTGGAAAAAAGCTCCAAAACGCTATTAAACTACTGCTTTGGAGTTTTTACTTGTGAAACCTACCGCTAAAATTCGTATGTATATTTCGTTTTTCCCGTAACAACTGTTTACATGCCTGGAAGACTACTATTTTTTTACTAATGGATTACTATCAGTTAGTGTTGGAATTAAAATTGCAAAGCCCACAATCAGATATAAGACGATAATGACAATAGTGCTTTCAAATGAAACACTGTTGCTATTTTGCATGCCCCAAAAAGCAGTTACGACAAAATCAATACAGAAATGGCACACTGTGGGAAATAGTAAATTTCTGGTTCTAATGAAAATGCAGGCAAATAAAAATCCCATTGCCATTGTTTGACAAACCTGGACCACGGTCAAAAGGAGGCTTTGTGAATATAAATTAAGAAAATGTTCTAAGCCAAACAATACACTTGAAATCATAAGGGGGAACAAAATACGTGAGAGCTGGTTTTTAGAATTTTGAAATAACTTGAAGAGTGTTACGAGAATTATCCCCCGGAACAGATACTCCTCTGTTGTACTACCAATCAATCCAATGATAAATGCAGATAACAGATTCTTTTTGTTCACAAGGCCAATTATAATTAATATAATTGCCAGCGTAAAAATGAGTTCCCGTTGTTCTTTATGTAGTTTGATAGAAAAGGGAATCTTTTGTTGAGTTAGTGTGGCATTTAAAATGACTAGCACACTAAAAAATAAGCATTTATCTAAAAACAAAAAAACTAGACTATTGTATTCGCCCCATCCTCTTAGAAGGTTGATGATGAGGAGTTCGAATAATACTTCGAAGAACACAACTAGAAAAAGGCGCAGCATTAGTTCTTTGCTCCTCATTAGGCTCATCTCCATGTGTAAAAATTTAGAGAACCAGAAATCATATGTTTCGATTTTTGGTTCTCTCGGTAAAGCTCAAAAGGGGCGGAGAGATTACATCTCCAACCTCATACAGAATTCATATAAAATACATCTATAATGAATAAGACTTTAGAAGAAACCGTGGAAAAAGCCGTTAGCAAGATCTGCCGCACTCTGCATTGATTTATTGTTTCTGCGAATAGCAGCAGCATTATATGCGTGAGATCCACCTACAATTTTTTCAAGACTATCATTTGATAAACTCATAAAATTACTTTTCATAAGCTTAAATATACCTCCTTAAATTTATTTAAACAGTGACCATATTTCTAAGGCTTCCCTAGTTGCTTTTCCCAGTTTATAGCCAATCCTGTAGTCACGTTTAGAACCACCAATAATGTTTTGTAGATATTCATTATTCAAGGGCTGAAAACTATCCTTCAAAAAAGTATTATTCACAATTTCACCTTCTAACACTATTCGATTTGCTTAACGTACCTTTTCTGAGCAAATGTTAGGCATGCATAAGATTATACTCCACCAGTAGTTAAAATCAAGCTTGCGATTGAAACAATGTTAAGTAATTATTAATTTAATATGAATGGTTTACTAGGTGAGAACTACAAATGAGATGGATTATTTATGGATTTAGTTATCAAATTTACCAAAAATGCCACCAACCATTATTGGTTTTACTTTTGTGTATTTTCTTTTGTTTTTCATCGGTATCAACACCATGATTTTTATCTTTTTTGTCGTTCTTATCCTTGACACTATGGTAACTACCACCGTTCGATAAGTTATCATTCTTATTGGTTGCCTGTCGTTTCTGAGTTGATTTAGAAGATTCGAGAAGACCACTCAGTTCTTGAATACGGTCCTTTAATTGTCGATTTTCAGCAATTGATGCCAACTGTAACTGTTGTTGCTGATCTACCAATTTTTCTAGATGATCTATTTGTTGGTCTTTGTTATTTATTTGCTGATCTTTGGTAGCAAGTTGCTTGTCACGTTGAAACTTCAAATCGTCTATTTCGCTTCTTAGAGTAGTAACTAGCTCATTATTTTCTTTGCTAGCCTTTGGTTGCTCTTTGCTACCTATTTGTTGCTTCTTTGCTACCTTACCCCTTATAATTCTTTCGGCTGTAGGACTAATAAGGTTTGCTCCTTGACTGTTCTTTTGCTGGTTCTTTGCTGCTAGTCTTTGGTAGTGATATTGAATAGTCTGTTTGGAGACTTTCAATTCATCTGCGAGTTCTCTAATTGTTTTAGGCATTATTTCCAAACCCCTTTCGGAGTTCAGCAAGTGCTTCTTGTCTTGCTTGATCTCTTATTTTTTTATCGTGCTCGGCTTGTTTGGCAGCCAATGCTTGTTTTTCAGTAGAGCCTAAAGTTAACCCCTTAACTTTATCAATGGCACGCCATTTTTCTTGTTCTGTTAATTCGCCATTATGTTGAATATTGAAAAGCTTTTGACGTTCGTCTTGTAATTGACCTTGTGAGAAGTCATTGGCGTTTTTCTTTTCAGACTTCCAAGTAAAAGTATAACCAATCACTGGTTTCCCGCGACCTTTACCATATTTTTTCCGTATAGTTAGACCTCTAAACAAAGGGGTTAGTTCTTCTTTGATTGGGCGAATAACCCTGGATTCAACGTTTGCAGGTTTATTCCAATAGCTTTGTGGAATATCTAGTAATTCAAAGAAATCATTTTTAGAAAAATAAGCATAACCAGTGGTTCGAAACTGTTTAAGAAGACGAAACGTTGTTTTTGCATAACTACTCTTTAAATCTCTGAACTCTGCTAAAGCATAACGAACCCAGCTTTCAAGATTATTTAGAAGTTTCAACGCTTTGGGATAAATTTGAATATCAACATAAGGAACGTCTGCAGATCCCTTAATTTCAAATCGAGTGAACATGACAAACATTTCTCTATCAAGACCATCTTTACTTCGAGAGCCAAATCTAAGACCTAGTATTTTTTGATATGTACTTTGTATGTCATCAATAAAACGATTATTTGCGGTTGGCTTATAGGCACTTAACTCTTTTAACTGATCAAAGGTAAATCTAACAGTATCATCACCTTTATCACGCATTCTAGAAACTACAGAAAAGAACAAGTTCATTTCTACAGGAGTAAACCTTCGCAAGGGGATTGTATTTAATTCAGGGTCATATTTGACTAATTCATTGCTCATAAAAATAACCTCCTTGAATAATACTACCTTATTTGAATACAGGAGTAAATAAATGTAGTCGATAAACAGACAAAATGTAGTCGATAAACAGACAAAATGTAGTCGATAAACAGACAAAATGTAGTCGATAAACAGACAAAATGTAGTCGATAAGCTTCTGTACTACTTGGGGGAGTAAGGATCAAAAGAGGTTTAAAAGAGGTTTAAAAGAGGTTTATAAAAGAGGTATATAAGAGGCACCACTGTACGAGATCAAAACCTAAAATCAAAAATACAAAGGAGTAAGCCAAAAACCGGCTCACATTAAACTCCATTCGCTACGCTCTTTGCGCCTCACTCCGTTCGTTGCCTAAAAAGGTGCGGCAAGCCACATCTATTACGGGCGCTGACGCCCCGCACCCCGTCCAAGCTGAACCAGCTTGACCGTTTTTCACTCGCCGTTAGGCAGGAAAGCAAAGTTTTTGTAGAAACTTTGGCTTTCGCCAATTCAGTGTTAAGACTAGTTAATAGCTGTCAATTCCTTATGCTCCCACGCTGCGCTCGTCCGCTACCATTGACAGCAAACAATTAGTTTTTCTAAGACTTAATAAGGATTTAACTGCTATGCCCCTTTTAAGGGCCTTATTTTTAATTCTTAGCAGTTTTAAGCCTATTTATATATAATTCTGCCAAAGCAAAATAAAAAGCCCTCAGCGAGCTTTAAAAGGGCTAAATTACGAATCCTGGATGATTAATAATAGCTTCTTGTCTTTTTGGCAAAATATAAGTATACAGGAATCATACAAGTTCTTGTTTATCTCGTCAGGTTCATTGACAGAAGCTTCAAACAATTCTTGAATATCAACTTGCCACGGATCAGCGTGCATTTCATCAATTGGGTTTAA
>NZ_JAGYGU010000005.1:0-137010 GCF_018991255.1 Lactiplantibacillus sp. 30.2.29
TTAATATTGCGCCAAGCTGTGGGTTACGACCAGTGCTTGGCGCAATTTTTTTGAGTGCGTTCACTAATAGCAAGATTGGTACGCCTTAAAAAACACTTGACAAAAGTAAGTAAAGCTATTTATACTGTACACAACTTATGAAATCGGAGAGACGTTAACTATGCAAAAGTCAGCTACTAACATGATGATGTGCTGCCCATGTTGTGAATCACACAACATGGTTATTTGCGTAGGATTACAAGCGTCTCAGCATCAAAAATAACGGGATTGAGCTCACAACGTTAATTTTGAAACGCCTGCTTGGAATCTGACGAGATTCTAAGTGGGCGTTTTTTGTTACCACCGATGGGGATAAGTCATTTAATTTGGGAAATAAAGGGGCGATCAGGTTGAAAAAACGAGCAATAGTTGCAGCAATTATGAGTTTAGCATTAGTCACGGTGTTGGCCGCGTGTGGCAAGCAGAGTAGTCAGAGTACTGGCAGCGGCAAGTATGCCAGTAGCCAAGTCCTGAATCTGTCCTACCCGAGCTCATTAGATTCGATTGATATTTCTAACATGTCCGGTTATGGCAGTACCGGGAATATTTTTGAAAGTTTGTACCGCTTGGGTAAGAACGGGAGTATTACGCCTGGTTTAGCGAAGTCCACCAAGGTTTCAAAGGACGGTAAGACTTATACATTCACGATTCGCAATGCCAAGTGGAGTGACGGGTCCAAAATCACTGCGCAAGATTTTGTTTATTCATGGAAACGCACGGTGACCCCCGCAACGAAATCGCAATACGCCTACCTATTTTCAGGGGTGAAAAACGCGGATGCAATCGTTGCTGGTAAAAAATCACCAGATACGCTAGGTGTGCAAGCCAAGGGTCAACATACCTTCATCGTCACTTTGGATAAGCCAATCACGTACTTCAAGAAGTTAATGACTTACCCATTGTTTGGACCAATCAGTGAAAAAGCGGTTAAAAAGTGGGGTAGCAAGTATGCCACGAAAGCCCAATACATGCTCTACAGTGGTCCATTTAAGCTGACGGGTTGGACTGGGACCAACAACAAGTGGCAATTCGTCAAGAACGACCAGTATTGGGATAAGAAAGCCGTTCATTTGCAGAAAATCAACTATACGGTGAATGAAAGTACGACCACGACGTTGAACTTGTTCCAAGAAAAGAAGCTCGACCTCACTCAGCTATCCAGTGAACAGGTTAAGAATCTTAAGTCCAACGCTGATTACACCACGTACCCATATTCCATTACGGCATTCTTGATTTATAACTTCCAAGACAGCAATGCCACGATCAAGAAGGCACTGAATAATAAGAACATTCGCCAAGCCATTTCATTGTCGATCAACCGCAAGACGCTGGTCAAAAACGTCATTGGTGATGCGTCGACCGTCTCCAAGACATTCGTGCCGCAAGACTTGGTCAAAGATCCTAAGAACGGTAAGGATTTTGCGGATGAATCGACGGTCAAGAATTCAACGTCTTATAACAAGGCCTTAGCTCAGAAGTTATGGAAACAAGGGTTGAAGGAGACTGGGATTAAGAAATTATCATTGACGCTGTTGGCTTCAAATGATGACCCGAATAAGCCAATTTCACAATACTTGAAGTCAGCGCTGGAAAAGAATTTAGATGGATTAACGGTCAACCTTTCTAATATTCCTTCTAAAGTCGCTTCTAGCCGGGCGCAAAGTGGTAACTTTGATCTTTATTTGAGTGGTTGGGGCGCAGATTTCAATGACCCAATCTCACATCTACAAATCATGACCAACAACAGTGGTTACAACTATGGGAAGTACAATAGTTCAACCTACAATGCCTTAGTCAAGAAGGCGCAGAACCAGGATGCCAACAAGGCAAGTGCACGCTGGCAAGACATGATTAACGCCGAAAAGACGATTATGCAAGACCAAGGCATTACGCCGTTGTATCAGACGAACTATTCTTACTTGCAGAATCCGAAGGTCAAAGGGATTATTCACAACACCGCCGGAACGCAGTGGAATTATAAGTATGCTTATATTGCAAAGTAAACAACCAGTTTCTTAATATTGGTTGTTAAGCGATACTTTTAGACACGAAAGCCCACCATAATTAGGTTGCAGCAATTGCAACCGATTATGGTGGGCTTTTGTGTCGTCGTTAAACACAGTAGGGAAAGTGTCATTTTGAGGAGGTGACGGGCTACTGGTCGATGTGATTAACAACATACTTGACTGGTTGATGATTGGCCATCGCAATCACGTTTTCAGCAACGATTGCCGCCATTCCGTCACGCGCTTCGACGGTCGCATTGCCCAGATGTGGCGTCAAGATAACGTTGTCCATTGTCGTCAGTGCGGGTGTCACTTGGGGCTCATGCTCGTAAACGTCGAGGGCTGCGCCAGCAATTTGGTGCGTTTGTAACGCAGTAACTAGGGCCTGTTCGTCGACAATTGGGCCACGCGCGGCGTTGATCAAGAGGGCAGTGGATTTCATCTTTTTGAAGGCCGCTTGGTCAATCAGATGCATCGTTTGCGGGGTGAGTGGCAAATGCAAACTCACGATATCGGACTGGGCGAGTAAGTCGTCTTCGGAGACGAAGGTTGCGCCCAGTTGCGTCTCAACACTGACGGGGAGCGGGTGGTGTTGCGTGTAGAGGATTGGCATATCAAAGGCGTGTAACCGTTTGGCAACGGCTTGGCCGATTTGGCCCATGCCAATGATGCCGAGTGTCTTAGCTTGTAAGTTGTGACCGAGAAAGAAAAGTGGCGCCCAACCGTCGAATCCGGTTGTTCGCATCAAATGGTCGCCTTCAACGATGCGGTGTGCGAGGCTGATAATCAGACCAGTTGTCGATTCAGCGGTGGCGACTGATGAAACATTCGGCGTGTTGGTCACAGGAATGTGGCGGGCGGCCGCGGCCGCTAAGTCGATATTATTAGTCCCGGCACCAAAATTCGCAATTAATTTTAACTTTAGCGCGTGTGCCAAGATGTCTTCGTCAACCTGCGTGGAAAGCGGGGTGATGAGATAGTCAGCGTCAGCTACGCGGTCAATGAGTTCGTCGTGGCTGATCAGTTGCTCACCGGTATAGGTGTCGATGGTCAGCTGATTTTGGCGCAGTAACGTATTTGCTTTCGCCGGTAATTGACCGGCAACCAAAACTTTAGGCATAGTGGAAACTCCCTTTACTGATAAATTAAGCCACGGTGAATCTGCTGTTTTAGCAAGAATGCCCGTCGCTTGAAGTCAATTGCAGTATGGCCTTTTTACTTGCAAAAAACAAGTCAGAACGCTGCGCGAACCATGCAACGCGCCTTGTGAGTAGTTAAAAGAAAGCGCAAAAAAACTGAACCAACCCGAAGGCGGTTCAGTTTGATGCTGCCATTATTTTAAGTTGTTGTTTTCCATGATATCATCGATCAAACCATATTCTTTAGCTTCTTGTGCGCTTAAGTAGTTATCACGTTCAGTATCGTGGTTCAACTTTTCGACGGTTTGACCAGAGTTGTCTGCCAAAATCTGGTTGATCTTCTTACGAGTCTTCAAGATTTCTTCGGCAACAATTTTAATTTCCGTTTGTTGACCTTGAGCACCGCCGGATGGTTGGTGAATCAAGATTTCGGAGTTAGGTAAAGCGAACCGCTTGCCCTTTGTACCGGATGAAGCTAGGACGCTGGCCATTGATGCGGCCATCCCCATAACGATGGTTTGAACATCAGACTTGATGAAGTTCATCGTATCGTAGATTGCTAAGCCGGCAGTAACCACACCACCTGGTGAGTTGATATAAAGGTAGATGTCCTTACCTGAGTCTTGGGCATCCAAGAAGAGTAATTGGGCAATGATCGCATTGGCCATGTTATCTTCGATCGGGCCGGAAAGCATAATGATACGGTCCTTTAATAGTCGTGAATAGATGTCATAAGCACGTTCACCACGTGATGACTGTTCAATAACTGTAGGAACTGGATACATGATTTGTTAGCCTCCTAAGGTTGCAATATTTGATTAGCTTGGTTGCTAATTAATAAGTGTAGTTTACCGCAAAGGTCAGTGAAGGTCAAAAGAAAAACCTCAAAAACTAAATTCCGTTTTGTGACTTAACGTGGTATACTTAGGTTTCTATCATATACGGCTTGAGATTGGGTGATCCCAATCTCTTTTTTTACGTCAAACTTCAATGGTCAACAACATAACGAAAATTGCAGATTGAGCCAGTTGCCGAATTGCGATTAGATTGAACAGGGACGTTGGCTGTTACCAAGCAACCGGTCCATCGGTGTTTGAAAACGTGCCAGTGGTGGTATTATCCGTATCCGTAGCTAAATCAGTTGTTCGTTGGATTCCGTGAGCAATTGATTTAGCGCCGTGCTGGCTAGCTAATTCCGGGGTAATCCCGCCGAATTCAGTAGCAACCATTCCGGGATCAACGGCGTTAACCGTAATATTGGTGGTTTGAAGCTCTTTGGCGAGCTGAATCGTGAACATGTTGAGTGCGGCCTTAGAAGCTTGGTAGCCAATCGCGCTGGCATGATAAACGCTCGACTGGGGGTCTAATGCGTTCGTGAGCGAGCCCATCATGCTAGAAATATTGATGATTTTGGATGGGCTAGACTTAGTCAACAATGGCAGGCAAGCTTGAGTCATGGCGATTGTGCCTAGAAAGTTCAGATTCAGGTCGGCTTGAATTGTCTCCAGTTTGATGAGTGAAGGTCGTTGGTGATGGTCAAATGCTGCTCCAGCATTATTAATTAAAATGTCGAGCTGACCATATTGCTTTTGAATTGTGTTTACGGCAGCTTGAATGGATTGGGAATCGGTGACATCCAGTTGAACAACGGTCACGTCTGCCAGGTGGGCTGCTTCAACGGCCGCTCGCCCCTTTGCTAAGTCTCGGCTACCCATAATGAGCTGTTGCCCCTGGGCGTGTAGTGCTTTAATGAGTGCCAGTCCCATACCGCGGTTGCCGCCAGTGACGAGCGTAACAATTTCATTGGTCATCTGAATCACACTTTCTTAATAGAATAATGGTAATCTTAACACGCTAGCGTTACACTAGCGCAAGTAAAAAAGTTGGGGGAAAACGATGGTGGCATCAATCAAACAAGTCGCACAGCAATTTGGGATCACTTATGATACATTGCGATTTTATGAGCGCTGTGGGTTGTTAACGGATGTGGCGCGAAATAAACATGGTCAACGGATCTCCTCAGCTGAATGTTAAAATGATTGTGTACCAAGGAACCAACGACTAACCCATCAAAATATTGGGTCCGCACATGTCTGCCTTCCGAATACCATCCCGGCTGGAAGGTATTTTGGGTAAGGCCCAGTGGTGAAATTTCACTTAGCAAGCGTCTTGTGCTTGGTTAGTGAAAGACCAGTATTTAAGACGTGGGTTATCGGCTTAAATCTGTGTCCACCACGTTCCGGCCATTGCCCAGAATGCCTGGAAGCCGGCATAGGACGCATCCACAAGAGTATGTTTACGGTAACTCGCACTGTTCCCAGCGGGTCTCAGCTGGCCGCTTTTGAACTTAACACCTGACATGATTTAATCATATTTAATGATAAAGCATAACTCGTATTCTGATATGTAGAAATAAAACTTTTGCTATCATTAAATTCATCGAACAACTATACTGATAGATGGTCCAATTATATTGACGGCTAACTAGATGAAATAAATCACGCGGTTGCCAATGTCATATGGTTGGTAGTGTCTAACTTGTGATTAGGTTTAAATTCAGTTACCATAAAAAGATGTAAGCGGTATAGGCCACCAATTCAGCAGAATTAGGCCACAAAAAAAGCTGAGAATCACTTCTCAGCTTTGCGATGCGCCCGGAGGGAATCGAACCCCCATTTCAAGAACCGGAATCTTACGTGCGATCCATTACACTACGGGCGCCTAAACAACATATTATATTCTAGCGAATAATGGATAAAAACACAAGGGTTTTACATAAAAATTTATTTTGGGAGGTATTTTTATGGCACTGGGACAAGGCTTTCGCCAGCAACAACGGCAATCGCAGAAGTTAGCGATGACCCAGCGGCTGCAACAATCTATTCAGATGTTACAGTTCAATGTGGAAGAATTGCGGGATTTTCTCACGCAAAAAGCCCTTGAGAATCCGTTGATCGATGTGGATACGAATTGGAATAATAATCACGCCAGTTTAAGTGCAGCTAAGAACGTGACTGCAAAGGATGATTTTATTGAACGGGTGTCGACGTCGAATCAGCATTCCTTATTTGAATACTTATTGGATCAGATTCATTTAACGATGCGCGATACCCATTTGCGGCAAATCGTGCTGTATCTTATTGAATACGTGGACGTCAATGGTTATCTGCATCTTGATGAAGCTCAAGCACGGCAAGAAACACAGGCAACACCGATTGAACTACTGGATGCCATCACGTTACTCCAGCAACTTGATCCACCAGGTGTCGGTGCCCGCAGTTTACAAGAGGCCTTAATGCTTCAGACGGAAAATGATGACCACGCGCCTAATTTGGCATACATTATTTTAGAAGAAGACTTCGACGCGTTTGTTAATCGTCACTGGGATGGCTTGGCGAAAAAGTACCAGGTCGAGCTGGCTGATATTTCCAATATTTATGATTACGTTCGGACGTTGACACCAGTACCGGGTGCGGCGATTGGACAAGAAACGACCGGCTACATCTTTCCAGACTTAGTCGTCACTAATCATGAAGGTCAACTCGCATTAAAGACTGCGTCGATGGCTCAGCCGGTGGTGAAGTTCCGCCGCAAGTATTATCAGCAGATGGGGCAGCACGATGACCGGGAAGTGACGGAATATCTGAAGGAAAAGAAAAATGAGTATGACTGGATTGCCAGTAGCTTACAGCAACGAGAAGCAACCATTTTTCGGGTCGGCACTGCGATTATCGAGCGCCAGGAAGATTTCTTCTTAGAAAAAAGTCAAGATTTAAAGCCGCTATTATTGCGAGATGTGGCCCAACAGCTACAAGTTCATGAGTCGACGATCAGTCGTAGTATCAATGGGAAGTATATTCAAACGGACTTCGGGATGTTTGAACTTAAACGTTTCTTTACCAAAGCTGTCAGCAAACGTCCCACTGGGGGCAAAATTGTGTCTGCAGACAGTGTCCAACACCGAATTATGACCCTGATTGAGCAGGAAAATAAAGAAAAACCGCTTTCAGACCAAAAAATTGTTCAGATTCTTAATGCAGAAAATGTCGAACTTTCTCGTCGAACAGTGGCAAAATATCGGGAAAATCTTAACATTCCGTCTTCGTCCAAACGGAAACAGTACTTGAGAACCGAATGATAGTTTGTGACCGGTTTTGGACCAGTCGGTTATAAGGCCCCACAGGGTTTCATTTGCAACCACCTGATGAACCTGTTATAATTCATGTTGTGGTAAGAGAGGTATGCAACATCGATTTCTTAGTAAATTAGCGTTGTGTGCTTTGTTTTTTGAAGTCTTTGGGTCGTTTTTCGACATAGCTGGACCAGACCCGTCCCACTAGAGAGCAGGTTGGATGCCATGCATTCAGATATTCAATGGATTGAGGCAATTGCCCCAGATATGGTTGACATGCTGAGTCGTCGTTACTTAGTATTACGAACCATTAATTGGATGGCCCCAGTTGGACGTCGGCTATTAGCTCAGACATTAGGTGTTAGCGAACGGACGTTACGAACCGAAACGGATACGCTACGCAAGCTTGATTTGATCATGACGAACAAGTCAGGCATGCAAGTTACCCAGCAAGGTCAGGACGTGTTGGTCGGATTAAGCCACTTCATGGATGAGTTAATGGGCATTCGCCAGAAGGAACGGCAGTTGGCGCAATACTTTAACATTAAGCGTTGCATCATCGTTTCTGGTGATTCCGATCGACAGTTGAAAGTTATTGGGACCATGGGCGAAGAAGTGAACCAACTATTACAGCAGTTATTGCCAGAAGGTCATAACATTATTGCCGTGATGGGTGGTCATACCATGGAACATGTCGCAAGTCACTTAACTAATAAATTAGGTGATAAACGTGATTTGCTATTTGTTCCGGCACGTGGTGGTGTTGGTGAGTCGGTTGCGATTCAGGCAAATACCATTGCGTCACAAATGGCACAACATACTGGCGGTAAATTCCGCTCGTTGTTCGTGCCAGAACAGGTCAGTGAACGGACGTATGAACCGCTCCTCAAAGAACCTAGTATTCAAGAGGTGTTGGCGATTATCGGGCAAGCTAACGTGGTTGTGCATAGTATCGGTGAAGCCATTTCGATGGCGCATCGCCGTAATATGTCAGAAGATCAGATTAAGGTATTACGCAGTCGCGATGCGATTGGTGAAGCCTTTGGTTATTTCTTCGATAAGAAGGGTAACGTGGTCTATCGGATTCCACGAATTGGGTTGCAAATCGGAGAACTGGCCCATCGGGAGATTATACTCGCGGTTGCGGGAGGCGCTTCTAAAGCACCGGCAATTGGCGCGTATATGAAGAACATCGCACCTAAACAGACGTGTTTGATCACGGATGAGGGTGCAGCTAACTTGATTTTAAAAAAGTAATCTTCTATAGTGAAGTTGCTTTTTAAAATAAAACTATTTTTATTTCCACAAGGAGGAAATTCTAGTATGTCTGTAAAAATTGGTATTAATGGTTTCGGACGTATCGGTCGTTTAGCATTCCGTCGTATCTTAGAACTTGGTGAAAAGTCAAGTGATATCGAAGTTGTTGCTATTAACGATTTAACTTCACCTGCATTGTTGGCTCATCTTTTGAAGTATGACTCAACTCATGGTACTTTGAACGCTGACGTTTCAGCAACCGACGATTCAATCGTTGTTAACGGTAAGAACTACCGTGTTTATGCTGAACCACAAGCACAAAACATTCCTTGGGTTAAGAACGACGGTGTTGACTTCGTTCTCGAATGTACTGGTTTCTACACTTCAAAGGCTAAGTCACAAGCTCACTTGGACGCTGGTGCAAAGCGTGTCTTGATTTCTGCTCCTGCTGGCTCAGACTTGAAGACCATCGTTTACAATGTTAACGATGACATCTTGACTGCAGATGACCGTATCGTTTCTGCTGGTTCATGTACTACTAACTGCCTTGCACCATTAGCATTCTTTGAAAACAAAGAATTCGGTATCAAGGTTGGTACTATGACTACTATCCATGCTTACACTTCAACTCAAATGTTACTTGACGGCCCTGTACGTGGTGGTAACTTCCGTGCTGCCCGTGCTGCCGGTGTAAACACTATTCCTCATTCAACTGGTGCTGCTAAGGCTCTTGGCTTAGTTATCCCAGAATTGAACGGTAAATTACAAGGCCACGCACAACGTGTTGGTGTTGTTGATGGTTCATTAACTGAATTAGTTGCTATCTTAGACAAGAAAGTTACTGCTGACGAAGTTAACGCCGCAATCAAGAAGCATACTGAAGGTAACGAATCATTTGGTTACAACGATGACGAAATCGTTTCATCTGATGTTATCGGTACTACTTTCGGTTCAATCTTCGATCCTACTCAAACAGAAGTTACTTCTGATGGTGACAACCAATTAGTTAAGACTGTTGCTTGGTACGATAACGAATACGGCTTCACTTGCCAAATGGTACGTACTTTATTGAAGTTCGCCACTCTCTAATATTAATTAGATGGTTCAGGACTTTAAAACCGCATATGGTTTTGACGGCGGGGGGAGGCAAACTCCTCTTGCCGTTTTTTAATTTAACAGTCACGAATTCTAGGAGGATTTTAACATTGGCTAAATTAATCGTTTCAGATTTAGATGTTAAAGATAAAAAAGTTTTAATTCGTGTCGACTTTAATGTTCCGATTAAAGACGGCAAAATTGGTGACGACAACCGGATCGTCGCTGCTTTACCAACGATCAAATATGTGATTGAACATGATGGTAAAGCCATCTTATTCTCACATTTAGGCCGGATCAAGAGCGAAGACGACAAGAAGGGCTTAAGCTTACGTCCAGTTGCAGAACGTCTTTCAAACTTGTTAAACAAGCCTGTTACCTTCGTACCTGTTACTGAAGGCGAACAACTTGAAACTGCCATCAACAACATGAACGACGGTGACGTCTTAGTTGTTGAAAACACGCGTTTTGAAGACGTTGTGAACGGCGAACAAGTTAAGCGCGAATCTGGTAACGACCCTGAATTAGGTAAGTACTGGGCTTCACTTGGTGATGTCTATGTCAACGATGCATTCGGGACTGCTCACCGGAGCCATGCTTCAAACGTTGGGATTGCTTCAAACATGGACCAAGTTGCCGCTGGTTTCTTAATGGAAAAGGAAATCAAGTTCTTAGGTGACGCCGTTGACAATCCTAAGCACCCATTCGTTGCCATCTTAGGTGGTGCCAAGGTTTCTGATAAGATCGGTGTTATCGATCATTTGATCAGCAAAGCCGACAAGATCATCATCGGTGGTGGGATGACTTATACGTTCTATGCTGCTAAAGGCATGGGCATTGGTAACTCACTTGTTGAAAAAGACAAGATTGAATTAGCTAAGTCAATCATCGAAAAGGCTGGCGACAAGTTGGTCTTACCTAGTGACTCAGTTGTTGCTGAAAAGTTTGACAACGATGTTCCTAGCAAAGTTGTTGAGGGTTCAATTCCTGATGGCTACATGGCCTTAGATATTGGTCCTAAGTCAATCGAAGAATTCGAAGACGTTTTACGCGACGCTAAGACCGTTGTTTGGAACGGACCAATGGGTGTCTTTGAAATGAGCAACTACGCCAAGGGTACGCTTGAAGTTGGTAAGTTCTTAGGAACCTTATCAGAAGCAACGACTATCGTTGGTGGTGGTGACTCAACTGCCGCTGTTAAGCAACTTGGCGTTGGCGACAAGTTAACCCACATCTCTACTGGTGGCGGTGCTTCACTTGAATACCTTGAAGGTAAGGAATTACCTGGTATTGCTGCTATTTCTGAAAAATAATCTGTTCTCCGAAAGGAAGGTTTATCGTGCGTACACCTATTATTGCCGGTAACTGGAAAATGAACAAAACTGCTAGCGAAGCTTTAGCTTTCGTTAACGCGGTTAAGGATCAATTACCAGATCCATCAAAAGTTGAATCAGTCGTTGCTGCACCAGCTCTTTTCTTACAAGAAATGGTTGAAGCTGCCAAGGGTTCTGATTTAAAGATTGCTGCTGAAAATGCTTACTTTGAAGATGCTGGGGCCTTCACTGGTGAAACTTCACCAGCCGCTTTAGCTGACTTAGGCGTTGACTACGTTGTTATTGGTCACTCAGAACGTCGTGGCTACTTCCACGAAACTGACGAAGACATTAACAAGAAAGCTCACGCAATCTTCAAGAACGGCATGAAGCCAATCATCTGCTGTGGCGAATCACTTGAACAACGTGAAGCCGGCGAAGCAGAATCATGGGTTTCTGGCCAAATCAAGGCTGCTTTGAAGGACTTATCAGCTGACCAAGTAAGTTCATTGGTTATTGCCTATGAACCAATCTGGGCCATCGGTACTGGTAAGACTGCTTCAAGCGACCAAGCTGAAGAAATTTGTGCAGTTGTTCGTAAGACTGTTGCTGATCTTTACTCACAAGAAGTTGCGGATAAAGTTCGGATTCAATACGGTGGTAGTGTTAAACCAGCCAACGTTAACGAATTAATGGGCAAAGAAGATATCGACGGTGGTTTAGTCGGTGGTGCTTCATTACAACCTGATTCATTCTTGGAACTTGTTAACTACCAAAATAACTAATAATAGTTATTGCAAGTTGTTGGACAAACTTCTACAATAAGTGTGAACAAAAACAAGCCAATTTTAAGGAGAGAAATTAATGTCTATTATTACAGATATTTATGCTCGCGAAGTCTTAGACTCACGTGGTAACCCAACTGTTGAAGTTGAACTTTATACTGAAAGCGGCGCATTTGGTCGCGGTATCGTTCCTTCAGGTGCCTCAACTGGTGAACATGAAGCCGTTGAATTACGTGACGGTGACAAGAGCCGTTTCATGGGCAAGGGTGTTACTAAGGCCGTTGACAATGTTAACAAGTTAATCGCTAAGGAAATCGTTGGTTACGATGTAACTGACCAACGTGCCATTGACCAAGCGATGATCAAGTTAGACGGTACTCCTAACAAAGCTAAGTTAGGTGCTAACGCTATCTTAGGTGTTTCCATTGCTGCCGCACGTGCTGCTGCTGACGAACTTGAAATGCCTTTATACAACTACCTTGGCGGATTCAACGCCCACGTCTTACCAACACCAATGATGAACGTTATCAATGGTGGGGCCCACGCCAACAACGACGTTGACTTCCAAGAATTCATGATCATGCCTGTTGGTGCTTCTTCAGTTAAAGAAGCTATCCGGATGGGTTCAGAAACTTTCCACAACTTGAAAGCGATCTTGAACGAACGCGGTTACTCGACTGCCGTTGGTGACGAAGGTGGTTTTGCACCTGACTTGAAGAACAACGAAGAACCATTCGAAATCTTGGTTGAAGCTATCGAACGTGCCGGTTACAAGCCTGGTAAGGATATTGCCATTGCCTTTGACTGTGCCGCTTCAGAATTCTACAACGAAGAAACTGGCAAGTACGACTTGAAGGGTGAAGGCGAAAATGGGAAATCATTTACTGCCGAAGAATTCGTTGACTTACTTGACAGCATCGTTGACAAGTACCCAATCGTTTCCATCGAAGATCCTTTGGATGAAAACAACTGGGAGGACTGGCAAATGGCAACTGCCAAGCTTGGTAAGAAAGTTCAAATCGTTGGTGACGACTTATTCGTTACGAACACGGACTACCTTGCAAAGGGTATCAAGATGGGCGTTGCTAACTCAATCTTAATCAAGGTTAACCAAATTGGTACTTTGACTGAAACTGTTGAAGCTATCGAAATGGCTAAAGAAGCTGGCTACACTGCCATCGTTTCACACCGTTCTGGTGAAACTGAAGACACGACCATTGCTGACTTAGTTGTCGCAATGAACGCTGGCCAAATCAAGACTGGTTCAATGAGCCGTACTGAACGGATTGCTAAATACAATCAATTAATGCGGATCGAAGACCAACTTGAAAGCACTTCAGAATACAAAGGTATCCACGGCTTCTACAACTTAGACGAAGCTGCACGGAACACCATTACTAGCAAGTAATTTGAAGTTCTAATAGAGACGTCGTTCCCTCTGGAGCGGCGTTTTTATTATACATATTTTAAGGAACATCTGTTTGAGTTTAACGCCTGGACCATGGGAAGTCGTGGTAAAATAAGAGCATGTGTATTTGAGTAAGGAGAGAACGGAATGGATGACTTTCAGCAACAAATCAATGTGTGGTCTGATTGGCAAGGACTGCAAACTAATGCATTAGCTTTTGAACCAGTGCTTCAAAAAATCTATGCCAGTGAAAATGAACCCTACAAAACACCAGAACCAGTTGCCGACCAGTTCGCGGCACGGTTTACCATCGGCCCTACGGAAATCGCAATTTTCCCGCCAAGTGATGTCATGGTCGAAACCCGGGCGTACTATCAAGCGGAACGTTTTGGCCTGACTCGGATGGCACGCCTCAAGTTGGGTGCACTACGGTTATTACATGCTGGTTTTGTTTTCGATAAGTATCAATTCTATTATGTCATTTATCGGCCATTGCAAGGCATTACGCTGACTGAATTCTGCGCGACAGCCAAACCGTTGGCTAAGTCGACACTCGGTCGTCAGATTGGCACGATGTTGACGCAGCTCAATACCGAAGTTGCGACGTTCGGCCCAGAAAGTCAACCAGTTGGCGACTGGCAAGTGTTAGGAAACGACTTCGCAGCTGAACGGGAAGCGTGGTTGGCCCAACATCCAGTGACGCCTAACCAGTTTGTACACGGTAACTTAACCGGTGACAATCTGATTGTGACTAGCGGTGAATTAGGCCTGCAGCGTTTTAGCACGGCACATCAAGCTGCCAAACAGACGGAGCTCGTGCCCTTGATCTTTGACGCGTTCAATGGTGACGCTGAGTTGTTGGCTGGCTTTAGGGCAACTTATCTGACGAGCGATTTAGCGACCGACCTGATGTTGGGCTTGCTATTACGAGCAGATGGGCCACAACGAATTCAAGCGTTATTACCAGCACAGACCGTTACATTGGCTGCGCTTCAACAAAAAATTGCAACATTACTATCATAATTCGGAGGGGGACTCGCTGTGGCACAACGGCCGCACAATATCAAACAACATTTTGACTTCACACGCTTTAGTTCAATCGGCCGGGCATTGATTGTCGGCGTGATTGCGGGGTTCGTCGTTAGCATTTTTCGTTTCAGCATTGAACAGGGCTTAAAGTTCGTTCAATGGGCTTACGGACAAATTCATGCCAATTAGCTGCTACTGATTCCTTGGCTGATTTTAACAGTGCTAGTTGCCGTATTCGTCGGTTGGCTGGTCAAAAGGGAACCCAACATCAAGGGCTCCGGGATTCCACAAGTCGAAGGGCAGTTAGCCGGTGAGTTAGACTACGGCTGGTGGTCGGTCCTGTGGCGGAAGTTCGTTGGTGGCGTGCTGGGCATTGGTTCTGGCTTATTTCTGGGGCGTGAAGGGCCGTCGATTCAATTGGGCGCTACGATTGGCCAAGGGGTCGCTGCCAAGCTCCGTCAGACGGGTTCGGATCGGCGCTCACTAATTGCCGGTGGGGCTGCTGCTGGGCTCTCAGCGGCGTTCAATGCGCCAATTGCCAGCACGCTGTTTGTGCTTGAAGAAGTTTACCATAACTTCTCACCAATCATCTGGACGACTGCATTAGTGAGTGCAATGGCCAGCGACTTTATTTCGCTGAACTTTTTTGGCCTGGTGCCAGTGCTGCACATCCCTTATGACTATAATTTGCCGTTGAGTCAGTACGGCAATTTAATCGGCCTTGGCATCTTTTTAGGCGTGTTTGGTTATCTGTATCAAAACGTCACGTTGACGATGCCCAACTGGTACGCTAAATTGCGATTGCCGAGTTGGCTCGATGGGTTGATCCCGTTTCTGCTAGTGATCCCGATTGGCTTACTGTGGCCACAACTATTAGGTGGCGGTAATGCGGTTATCTTGAATTTAGCCGCTGCTACGCCAGCATTAATTGCCTTATTAGGGATTTTTGTCTTGCGCTTCAGCTTTTCGACGATTTCATACGGGTCCGGGTTGCCCGGCGGTATTTTTCTACCGATTCTATCGTTAGGGGCCATTCTAGGGGCGATTTATGCCCAAGTCATGGTCATGTTGGGCTGGATGCCGACTAACTTGATTCCCAATTTTATTATTTTTGCGATGGCCGGCTACTTTGCTGGGATTGGGAAAGCCCCCTTTACCGCGATTCTGCTAATTACCGAAATGGTTGGGACGCTGCACCATTTGATGCCATTAGCCGTTGTCTCGATGACGGCCTACTTAGTAGTGGACCTCTTAGGCGGGGCACCCATCTATGAAGCCTTATTGGAAAAGCTCATTCGGCCACGGATGCCCGAGCACAGTGGCGTTCAGGACCGGCTCGAATTGCCGATTTTTGAAGGCTCCAAGTTGGAGGGACACCAAGTTCGTGATTTCAAATGGCCAGCTGAGTCGCTGTTGATTGCGATTCGCCGTGGTGAACAACAGGTGATTCCACATGGGGATACCTTGATGCGCGCGGGGGATACCTTAATTATCTTAACCGACCGCGATAACCGTGCTTGGGTTCGCCATCAAATCTCGCATTTGACAGTCGCGACGCCTTGAGTGCTGAACAAACCAACGAATTGTCCAGGATACTGGAAAAACAAGGCGAAATATGTTAAATTGTTATAGACATAGCGGACTCTTTAGGAGGCACATTTCTTGTATAATTTATTGTTAACGTTAATACTGGTCATTTCCGTCTTGATTATCATCGCGGTAATGATGCAACCATCCAAAACTAATGATGCCATGTCTTCATTGACCGGTGGTGCTGATGACTTGTTCGCCAAGCAGAAGCCCCGCGGTTTTGAAGCGTTCATGCAGAAGGTAACCGTGGTATTAGGAATCGCTTTCTTTATCCTAGCGTTAGCTCTAGCATGGTACTCATCGAAGTAATTGACCGTCCTCCTGTGATTTCAGGAGGATTTTTTTGAAATTTAGCGAGGAAACACGTTAGATATTCGTGAGTGGACTTGTTCTCATTATGGTATTAGCCATGACCGAGACATTAGCGCTACTAAGAATATCTTAAGTGCTTAACCGACTAATTAGGCGCGGGATGCGCCATAGTAAATAGCCGTAACCTCTGCACAAGTGCTAGCCACTGATGTGTAAGTTAGCGGTGTTCCTAGAAGCTCGGTCATTTATGGCCGAGTAGTTCACGAAAGTTGGTGGTAATGATGTTAAAACAACCGGAACCATTTTACTTTGAACACGGTGAACGGGCCGTTATCTTACTCCACGCTTATGCTGGCAGCGCCAATGACGTGCGGATGTTGGGGCGGACGCTGGAACGGTCTGATTATACCGTGTACGGCCCGCAATTCAGTGGTCACGCGACGAATGATCCGCGTGATATTTTAGCCCAAACACCCGACCAATGGTGGCAAGATACCCAACAAGCAATATCATTTCTACGGCAAAAAGGCTATACTAAAATTAGTATCTTTGGCCTTTCATTAGGAGGGATTTTTGCGACTGCTGCGTTGGAACGTGATCCGCAACTACTAGGTGGTGGGACGTTTAGCTCACCGCTATTTGCGGGTAATCGCAGTGATGTCGCCGAAATGTTCATTACGCTTAGTCACCATCAGTTGGCGCATAGCCAATTTTCACTGGCCGAACGGGAACAAATCTTGGCAGTACTGCCAGAACTCGTCCAGCAGCAGTTACAAGCCGTTAATACCTTTACTGAGCAAGAGGTTACGACCAAGTTAACCAACGTCACACAACCGTTTTTCATTGGTCAGGGTGGTCAAGATGAATTGATCGATCCGAACGTGGCGCGTCGGCTGCAAGCAGCGCTAACGCAAGTGCCCGTTGATTTTCATTGGTATGCCGATGCGGGGCATGTGATTACCGTGAATAATGCCCATCATCAATTAGAACAAGATGTCTTAACATATTTAAAATCTATATATAAATGAGGTAAATGATGTCAGAAGCAAACTTACAAGAACAAATCCTGACTTTTCTGCAGGCCCATCCTGATCGCACTTATAGTGTCGAACAGTTGACGGACGAACTGCATTATACAGGCGCAACGGCCTTTACATTTTTAGTGAAGGAACTTGCGAATATGGAACGCAAGAAACTCGTCAGTACCGACGACCATGACCATTTTAAGTTGGTCCAAGAAACCAAGACCGTTGAAGGGTCATTTCATGGCAATGATAAGGGCTTTGGTTTCGTACGCTACGATCCAGATTTGCCCGATATTTACATCAATCCCGACAATACGCAGTTTGCATTGACTGGTGACGATGTTGCGGTTGAAATTATTCGGCCAGCCCGTCCTGGTTCGGACCGCGGTCCTGAAGGTAAAATCGTCAGCATCGTTAAACGTAACTACACCCAAATCGTCGGTGCCTACACGCCTAGCACTGATGAAGCTGGGTTTATTGGGACTGTCGAAATCAAGGACAAGAAGCTCTCTAAATATCAATTATTAATCACTGACCAAGGCCTCCACCCAACTGAGGGTGAAGTGATCATCGCCGAAGTCGCCGCTTATCCGGATGCCCAACATCCAACGCGGATGATTGGGATCGCCAAGCAGGTGATTGGGAGCGTTGATGACCCTGGGATGGACGTCCTTCAAGTGGTCTACCAACACGATGTGCCATCCGTCTTCCCTGAAGAAGTCACGGATGAAGCCAACCGGATTCCAGACTACGTGACGGATGAAGAAAAAGTTGGCCGGGTCGACATTACTGACCAGCCATTAGTCACGATTGATGGTGCTGAGTCGAAAGACTTGGATGATGCGGTCGTTGCTTGGCGGTTGCCGAATGGAAACTTCCATTTAGGGGTTCACATTGCAGACGTTAGCCATTATGTGACTGAAAACTCTGAGTTGGACCGTGAAGCATTCAAACGCGGGACCTCCGTTTATTTGACTGACCGTGTGATTCCAATGTTACCACGGCGGTTATCGAACGGAATCTGTTCATTAAATCCAGATGTTGAACGGTTAGCCATGAGTTGTGAGATGGAAATCGATCCAACTGGGGAAATCGTCAATCACAAGATTTTCCAAAGTGTGATTCGGTCCCACGCGCGGATGACATATGACGCCGTCAACCAAATTCTGGAAGCCCACGATCCTAAGACGCGTGAAAAGTACGCGGACTTGGTCGATATGTTTGATACGATGGGTGATTTACACCGTATCTTATACAAACACCGTCGGCACCGGGGCGCGATTGATTTTGATGATAACGAAGCTAAGATCATCGTTGATGAAGCGGGTCACCCAATCGATATCCAATTGCGGGTGCGGGGCTTAGCTGAACGGATGATTGAAAGTTTCATGTTAGCCGCTAACGAAACGGTTGCTAAAAATTATAGTCAACTCAAGGTACCATTTATCTACCGGGTCCATGAAACACCTGATAGTGACCGGATGCTGAGTTTCTTTGAATTTGTCACCAACTTTGGCGTCAGTGTCAAGGGGAGCTCGAAGGATGTTAAACCGAAGATGCTCCAGGATGTTTTGAAGAAGGTCGCTGGCAAGCCGGAAGAAGCCATGGTCTCAGTGATGATGCTCCGGAGTATGAAACAAGCCCGGTATGCTGACCAGTCACTTGGACACTTCGGGTTAGCTGCGCCATACTACACCCACTTCACGTCACCAATCCGGCGTTATCCAGATATGATGGTCCACCGGTTGATTCGGCACTACGCTGAAAACGGGACTGGTGAAGAAGCGCGGGCACGTTATCGGGATAATTTACCAAATATCGCAGAAACGACTTCCGACCACGAACGCCGGGGTATCGATACGGAACGTGACGTGGATTCCATGAAGAAGGCTGAATACATGGCTGACCATGTTGGTGAGACCTTCGAAGCTGTCGTTGATTCCGTCATGAAGTTCGGCTTGTTTGTTGAGTTGGAGAACACCGTTGAAGGCCTCGTCCACATCAGTACGATGGACGATGACTACTACGAATACGTTGAAAAACAACTTGCATTAGTCGGGCGTAAGACGAAGCGGACGTTTAGAATCGGCCAACCAGTCAAAGTTCAATTGATGCGGGTGGACAAGGACCAACGTGAAGTCGACTTCAAGTTGTTGAATCCGGAAGAAGCGCCAAAGACGGACTTATTACCAAAACGGGAACATTCCGATAATTATCGTGGTAATAATCGTCGTGGCGGTAAGAATAATTACCACCGCAATGGGAATAACAATAACCGCAACAATGACCGGCGGGGTGGCAATAATAACCATCGCAATGGCAACAGCAACGGCCGTCGTAATAACAATGGTCGTCCGAATAATCACAGTAATAATAATAGTAATCGACGGTCAACTAGTGATCGTCGGCGCTAATTTTTAACTAAGGGGGTGTGCGGCAATGGCCAAACAACACGGTAAGCACCCAGATACCGCCCTCGCTCAAAATCGGAAAGCACGTCACGACTATGCCGTCGAGGACACCTATGAAGCAGGAATCGCACTGACCGGGACGGAAATCAAATCCGTCCGTGATCGGCGTGTGAACTTGAAAGATGGGTTCGTTCAGATTCGTAACGGTGAAGCGTGGATGCAAAACGTTCACATTAGTCCGTTTAAAGAGGGGAATCGCTTTAACGTTGACCCACTGCGTAACCGGAAACTCTTGTTGCATAAGAAAGAAATCAGCAAGCTCGGTGCTGCAACGATGACCAAGGGTGTCACCATCATTCCACTCAAGATGTATCTCAAACACGGGTTTGCGAAAGTCTTGATTGGGGTCGCTCATGGGAAACGGGAATACGATAAGCGCCAAGATATTAAGAAACGTGAACAACAACGGCAAATCGACCGGGTCATGAAACATTATTAGACCGGGTATATAAGGACACTTCGACGAGATTTCGTTGAGGGGTCCTTTTTTGCGTCCCTCATTAGACCAGTTGGATTGTAGCTTGAAACGGTCGTTGAATGGTCGCTGCAGATCGAGCGATGGCGCACATTTAAGATTTTCATCGTTAGCAAACTGAGTTATCAGACTATAAATTAATTTAGCTAATAGCTATATATTAATTGCTTTATATAACTAGTTTATGTTACGTTATAAGTGGATGAATAATTAAAGCAGTCGTTAGTTAATGTCATAAATTAAAAACGAACGTTAATTTTATGCCATTCGGATTGGAGACCCGAAAAGTAAACGATACTTTAATGAATCAAAACATGTACAAACTGACACACGGTTATTATCTAGGGGGACATCGATATGCGTCATGTACAAACGGAAAAACAGTATTATAAAATGTATAAAAAGGGCCGTTTCTGGGTATTTGCAGGGATAACGGTCGCAACCATTGGCATTAGCCCAATTATTGGACGTGCAGACCAGGAAAATAAGGTTTCGACTCAGTCAACGACGAGTGCGGCGATGACCAACCAAGCCAGCGTGGCAACAGGTAAAACGGTGGTTTTGAACAAGCAGAATGAGCAGGGGGCTTCACAAGCTCAGACTGATGAGACGAGTACCAAAGGTGAATCAACATCTAGTGCGGAAAATCAGCAGACTGAAAATATAACCGATTCCAGCTGCAATACATCTGGGTCAGCTACGGGACGGGTCGCTATGAAGACTGATACTAGTTTGACCAACGATAATGCACATGCACAGTCAAATGCGACTGATACGCAGATGCCTGGCACATCAACAGCAAATCAGTCAACAACTCAGCCGACATCGAGCCGCGCGCAGGCTAGCATTGCTAATCCAGCTAATGACACTCAACAAGCTACAGTGAATGGCAAACAGACCACCGTGGCAACCACCGAAACTAAAGCGGATACGACAACAACAACCGACGAGAAAAATATTACGACTGCGAACACCGAACCGGATGCAGCATCACCGACAACATCCACAGACTCGGTGGTCAACCCAGCTGCGACAGCAAAAACGACGGCTGCGTCGGCCGATGCCTCATCAACGACCAACACTACCGACGCGACGATTAATGCAGCAACCACGTTAACTGAATCTGAAGCGGCGACCAATCAGACACGAACGAACACTGAGTCCACCGTTCAGGACGATTCGAGTATAGTCCCAACAGCTGCCAAGATGAGTCGAGCAGTATTAAGAAGCGTGCAGCCGGCAACCGTAACTTCCAGTGGAACGATTGGAACCAGTGCCTGGACGATGACCGATGATGGCGTACTGACAATTGGTGCGGGCGATTGGTCGAATGCTGACGTGGGATCACTTGTTGGCAATTTCGGCAAACAACTCACCCAAGTCGTGATTGATGGCAAAGTCAATGCTGGCGACGATCTCAGTTGGCTATTTTTCAGTACGTCCAACCTCAAAACGATTCAAGGATTCGAAAATTTGGATACTTCCAAAGTAACGGATTTCAGTCACATGTTCACTAACACGGCGATCAGTGATTTCTCTGGCATTGCGAATTGGGATGTCAGTGCCGGAACGGGCTTTAACAGCATGTTCGCGAATAACAAGTCCCTGCAAACGATTGATTTAAGTCACTGGCAGCTCAATCAGACTAAGCCGGTCAATCTTTTTATGATGTTTAATTCAGATACGGCACTGACCACGATTGATTTAAGTGCCTGGGATACGCGCATGGTGACCAATATTGGCGGGATGTTTGCCGGTGCTGCTAGTGGGACCATGCAGTTGAAATCGGTAGATCTGCATGGTTGGCAATTGCCAAATGTGACCAGCATGGGTTCGATGTTTATTTATGATGACCAATTGACCCACGTTGACTTGAGTGGCTGGCAAACTTCTGCCAAATTAACCGACATGAACTACATGTTTCAGGGAACATCTAAACTGACTACCTTGGATTTGTCGGCACTCGACATGCGTTCGGCGACAATGACTAAGATGTTGATCAACCAAGATAATCGGCAAAATTCGGTGCCATTTAATTTACAACAGTTGACCCTTGGCGCGACGAGCAAATTAACGGGTAGTATGTTGCCCGCAATTTCAACGGGGACCGGTTATTCCGGCTATTGGGTCAATCAGGCAGACGCCACTCAGCGCTATGACTCAGCTGGTTTGATGGCCTTATATAATGGCACGACCAATCCAACTGCAACGACTACTTGGGTCTGGGAAACGGCGCCTTCGCAATCTGAGTTAACAGCGGCCGATGTGACGGGATTAATTGCTGGGCCCAATACGACCTGGAAGCTAGCTGATAGCGTTGCGACCTTGAAAGACGTGACCGGTGCTGATATTAGTGCCAACGTTGACGAGTTAGTCAAAGTATTGAGTGTCAACGGAGATACGGCCGTGACGACGGTGGATGCGCAGACGGCTGGCACCTATCAAGTGGCCTTACAATATATTGATGGTTACGGTGTGAAACATGAGGCAACTAGTACGATTGTGATTGCTCCGAATCAGACCAAGCTCGTCGGTCGGGCAGTAACGATTAAGATGGGGCCACACGCGGCCTACCAACTGTCAGACTTGATTGATGAAACCCAATCTCTAAATGCTGCGGGTCAGCAATTGAGTGCGGCAGAAATTGATCGAATCACGGTCAGCGGTCTCGATATGAGCCAACCAGGCACACAACAAGTAACCCTAGCTTTCACGGATGACACTGGCCAGCGCCACACGACTGAGGTGCCCGTCACAATGATTGCGAGTCAAGCGACCTTAGCTATCCAGGATAGTATGATTGGTATTGGTCCTAATCAGACGGGCTGGGATTTTCATGATTATCTGACCCATGTCACTGATTTTGACGGCCAGATGATTGCGCCAGAACAATGGAACGCTTTGAATATCGTGGCTGACAAACAACCCGACTTAAAGACGCCAGGTACCCAACGGATTACGTTGACCTACACGGATGCGCTAGACAACGTGCATACTGTGACAACGACGGTCAACGTCGTAGCATCTGCGGCAACCCTCAACAGCCAACCAGAAGTGATTGTGTTCGCTGATAAGGCTGCTCAGGTGAGTGCTAAGACACTGGTCACTGAGTTGACGGATGTGACTGGTACCGCATTGACTGATACAAGTGCGGTCACAATGCAGGGGTTTGACGCGAAGACTAGTGGTCCGCAAACCGTAACGCTGACTTACACGGACGCTTATGGCAATGTGTTAACGACGCAATCAGTTGTGACGGTCGATTTTGCGACGATCAGCGGGAAAAATACGATGTTAATTGCCGGGCCAACCGCTACTTGGAATTATATAGACAACATTGAGGCACTTACGGACTCGAATGGCCAAACGATTGATGCACAACAGGCCAAGCTCAGTTATGATCAGCCTAATTTAACGAGCGCCATGGTGGGTGTCCCGCAATCAATTACACTGACTTATACCGATGACCTCGGCCAGATACAACAAGTTACTGTTGTAGTAACGACGCAAGCGTCCAAAGCTGGCATCACTGCCAAGGCCGACCAAGTAATTTGGCCGCATGAAGTGATCAATCTCAAGGCAACGGACTTAGTGGCCAATGTTCAGGATGCAACCGGACAACCACTCACTAATTTGGCAGCCGGCCAATTGACGATGAGTCCGATTACTGCCGACCGTGCTGGCGCTCAATTAGTCACGCTCACATTTATGGATGAAGTGGGTAACTTGAAAACTGCACAATTAAAAGTGACTGTCGATCAAGCAACGATCACGACGCAACCGACGACGGTTATTGCTGGGCCAACTGCGACTTGGCAGTATTTGGCCGCAATTCAACAAGTGAGCGATGGAATGGGTCAGTCAATTGAGGCGACGAATGCCAACATTCAGTTGCTCAATCATCCGGATTTGAGTACTGCCAAAATTGGGCAACCGCAAACCGTTCAATTTCGTTATTTAGATTCATTAGGTCAGCAACATATCGGCCAGTTTGACGTGACAACGGTTGCTAGCCAAGCGGTCTTGGTCGGACAACCAGTCAGCTTGATTGCTGGTCCTCAGACCTCTTGGGAGCTTGCTGACAGCATTGATGGGGCCCATAGTTGCGGGCCAATGGGCAAGCACTGACTGCCGCACAGCTTAAACAAGTGACGACTGACAGCCTGCCAGACTTAAGCAAGCCAGGGACGTATCAGTTAACGTTACGATACCTTGACGAAGCTGGGAACCTAGTCACGGGTCAAACAATTGTCACGGTTGCCGCGAGTCAAGCAGCGATTCAAGTCCGCGACAGTCAATTGACGGTCGGTACTGCTTGGCAAGCTGCGGATAACCTCGTGCAAGTGGTTGATGCAACAGGCCATGCGCTCGCGCTAACTGATTTGACCGTGACTGGTAAAGTCGATACTCAGACGGCTGGTCGTTATCAGATAACTTATGCTTACACGGATGCGGTCGGTAATGCCATCAGTGAAACGGCACTGATTACCGTCGTCGCACCACCAGTTGATCCCGACGAAAATGGCAACGGTGACGAGGTCAAGCCGGATGAACCAGATTCAGATGGTGGTCAGACTAAGCCCGATGACAATAATCCTGATCAGCCCCAACCAGATAATAGTGAAGACAATACGAAACCTGGCACGGGGGATACAGATAGCTCCAAACCAGATAACGATACGGATAGTACCAAACCCGATATGGGTACAACGAATCCGGGTGGCAATGACCAGGAGACCAGTACGCAACCTGATGTGATTCCTGATGATCAGTCGACAAATGAGACGACGCAGCCGGAAACAAACCATCATGGTCAGGCATCAGCTAGCCGGCCAGGTCGAAGCCGGCCAACTGCGACTGTTCGACCAGCGAAAACGACCCAGCATCATAGCAATGGTGGAGGCACCGCTAAGACACTGGTCCGGTCGGCAAAAGCGGATGCAATTGCACAAAATGCAACCGCTAATGTCACGTCAACTAATTCGACGCAATCAGCTAAGTCAAGCGCAACTGAGGCAACTAACCGCCATGGTCAATTGCCACAAACAAGTGAAGCTAATGCCTCGGCATCAGTGGGCGCAGTCGTATTAGGATTAGTCGGACTATTAGGGCTTAGTGGACTGGCGGCATGGCGTCGGCACTTCGAACATGAAGATTAATCTGTGTTCGAAAAGATAGGGTGCAGCTGTCATTGATTGTCATTGCAAGTCAGTCGCAACCCAGTTGGGTCGAAGAATATCATTGTGAGGGTCGTCATGATTGCTGGTCAGACAACTAGCAGGCACCCCTTAAATCAACTGTTTTCAGAACGGCAGTCATTTCGTAACTTGAAGTGACTGTCGTTTTGAGACTGATAAAGTGATTGCTAAAAGCCATTTTGGAAAGGAGACATCGAGTGCGTGGTGAAACGTTTTCTATCATCACAACGGCTTGGTCAGCCTATTCTACAGATGAGGTTGAGTTATATGGACCTAAGATGACAGGCTCACTAAATTATAAAACGTTAAATCACGGTGCTTTCGTTAGATTCTTTTTTGAAATTGACATTTAACTTAATTTTATTAAGTTAAACCTCGTTTTTAGCGCCATCCTTAAAGCATAATGAGAAAAAGATAACAAATCGGATTGGTCGCGAGCCATGAATTATGTTATATTTTATGACATACCGTTTCGGTAATTTTTTGAGGAGGTCTCGTCGATGAGAAAGTGGCAAGTTGCGGTTGTCATGTTGTTAGCAGCGTTGGGAAGCTGGTTTGCAGTTGGTACCCAGGCGCAGGCGAAAACATACACCATTGCAACGGATACGACCTTTGCGCCGTTTGAATTTCAGGCCAAGGGTGGTAAGTACAAGGGAATTGATATTGATATTTTAAAAGCGATTGCTAAAAAAGAAAACATCAATTATAAACTTAAAGCGATCAGTTTTGGTGCCGCCGTTCAGCAGCTTAGTGCAAACCAAGTTGACGGGGTGATTGCCGGAATGAATATTACGGCCGAACGTAAGAAGACGTTCGATTTTTCGAATGCTTACTATACGTCTGGCGTCGTTATGGCGGTCGCCAAGGATAGTAAGGTCAAGAACTTTAAGCAGTTGAAAGGCAAGACGGTCGCGTTGAAGACTGGGACGGCCGGTGCTGCTTATGCGAAGTCGATTCAAAGCAAATATGGCTTTAAAATCAAGTATTTCAATGATTCCAACAATATGTATAACGACGTGAAAGTCGGTAACTCGGCAGCCTGTTTTGAAGACTATCCCGTGATGTCATATGGGATTAAAAATGGGATTCAATTGAAGATCGTGACCAAGCAATATGCCGCTGGTGACTATGGCTTTGCCGTTAAAAAGGGTAAAAATGCCGAACTGTTGAAGAAGTTCAACGCTGGGCTGAAGGCCATCAAAGCGGATGGAACTTACAAGAAGATCGTCAATAAGTACTTGAATTCCAGTGAATCATCATTGACTGGTGAAACAGCCAGCAGCCGGACCTTTATCGGTTTGTTCACGCAAAACCTTGATACAATTGGTTCTGGGTTATGGATGACTTTGGAATTAACGGTTATTTCAATTATTTTAGCCACGATTCTTGGCCTCATCCTCGGAGTGCTCGGCGTTATGCCTGGTAAAGTTGGTCCAGCAATCTCTAGCACGATCATTTATATTTTCCGGGGGATGCCACTGATGGTGCTGGCTTTCTTCATCTACATCGGGTTCCCAGATCTGATTGGGCACGGGTTTAAGATTCCAGCATTCATCGCCGGGATGATTACGCTGATGCTGAATGAAGGGGCCTATACCGGGGCGTTCGTCAAAGGGGGCTTTGCGGCCGTTGATGATGGCCAAATGGAAGCGGCGCGCTCACTGGGCTTACCTTACTGGACGGCGATGCGCAAGGTCATCATGCCTCAAGGAATTCGGATTATGATTCCGTCATTTATCAACCAATTTATTATTACGTTGAAGGATACGTCGATTCTGTCCGTTATCGGGATCGTTGAATTGACTCAAACTGGGACGCTGATTATCGCCCGGAACTTTGAAGGGTTCAAGATTTGGCTGATGATTGCGATTATTTACTTGGTTATCATTACGTTATTAACATGGTTATCTAACTGGGTTCAAAGGAGGATTAACTAGGCATGGCGAAAGTAAGTGTCAAAGATTTGCATAAGAGTTACGGTGACAACGAAGTCTTGAAGGGGTTAAACCTCGAAGTTCAAGATAACGAAGTCGTTTGTATGATTGGGCCCTCTGGTTCCGGTAAGAGTACGTTCTTGCGCTGTCTTAATGATTTGGAAGTGCCAACGCAGGGGCAAGTCGTGATTAGTGGCTACGACCTATCTGACAAAGGGACCAACATCAACTTAGTGCGTGAAAATATCGGGATGGTGTTCCAACACTTTAACTTATTCCCGCACTTATCGGTGTTACAAAATATCACCTTAGCACCGACTCAGCTTAAAAAGGAAACCCAACAAGAAGCCGAAAAAACGGCGCGTGATTTGTTAGCGACGGTTGGGTTGTCTGATAAAGCTGACGCAATGCCGAAATCATTATCTGGTGGGCAAAAGCAACGGGTCGCCATCGCCCGCGCGTTAGCAATGCATCCCAAAATCATGCTATTTGATGAACCAACGTCTGCCCTGGACCCTGAAATGGTCGGCGATGTCTTGGACGTTATGAAGAAGCTAGCCGCCGATGGGATGACCATGATTGTGGTCACACACGAAATGGGCTTTGCCAAAGAAGTCGCGGACCGTGTCGTCTTCATGGCTGACGGCCTGATTCAAGAAACGGGTAAACCTGCGGATGTCTTCAATCATCCTAAGAGTCCCCGGCTACAGGACTTCCTCGAGAAAGTTATTAATGTTTAGTGAATAGGATATTTGATTGGCACGTCTCATGATGGAGGCGTGCCAATTTTTTAAGCCTTATACGTGTTGTGCTAGTTATTGGTATTAAAAGTGATCAAAACGTGCCAATTATTAAGTTCAAAAGCAACCAGCTGAGGCCCACTGGAAACAAAACGAATTAGCGTAAACCTGATTTGATAGCTGCGTCCTACACCGGCTTCCAGGCATTTCTGACAACGCTGGAACGCGATGGACACAGATTTAAGCCGACAAACCACGTCTTAAATACTGGTCTTCCATGTCTCCTGCAATATGGATGAAACGTGTTCGGGTCAGACTGGGACTTCCGGTTAGCTACGCCAGAACGCCAAGCGGAAGTTCACCGCTTAACGCTCTAGCTAGGCTAATCCTCAGTCCCAACCCGTCTGAACCTCACACTCTAGGAGCCGCTGAGCATTGTCAGAAACACCTTCGCCTGGATGGTATTCGAAAGGCGGACATGTGCGGACCCCACCTTTGAGGAGTTGGTCGTTGACACTTAAGTAAACAGCTATTTGACATCTAACTGTAAAACTTGGGCCACTAGTCGCCATGTTGGGAGACTCGTGTTGGCGAAACAGCAGCGTTGCAGAAACGTTAAATGGGTCTTGTCAAATCACATAAAATATCAAACTCTAGCAGTTAAACGAAAGGCAATTCTAGCGACTTCTTTCAAGATTAGTTACTATTGAGGTTAATGAATAATCTTCCTAGCATTTAAATGCCATAAATCATCATCCATGATGATTCAAAAGTTTGCATGAAGAGCCAGTTTCGTAATATTCAATGATCAATTGTACCTGAATAGGCGGTCGTTCATCCGCCATTCGAGCGGGTTCCCGACTGTAGGGGCTGGCTGACGAACAGGAATCCATTGATTGGCACGTTTTACTCATGATTCATGACAAATTAACTGGCACAAGGTGTGATTTATGATTGTCTACATGGTCGAACCCGACGCGACCGTCTGGGACGCTGTTTGTAACTGTGCGCGCCAAGCACAGTAAAATGCCGTCTCACGACTAGGCATGCTATACTAAATGTGAAATGAGATGAAGCCATGAAAAATTTAGTCGCTGAGCTAAAGAATGAACGTGACAAGCAATTATCAGGAAGTTTATATTACTGGATACAAATATTGTTTTCTTATAACTCGAATCATATGGAAGGCACACAGTTGACTGAAGATCAGACACAACAGATTTTTGATACGGGGACGGTTTTTGCCAATGACGGGCAGGCAATCAAAGTTGATGATGTCCTAGAAACAGCTAACCATTTTCGCGCTTTTGACTATCTTTTAGATACTGTTGAGGTACCGGTAACCAGTGCGTACGTCTTCGAATTACATCGCATTCTCAAACGCGCGACCAGTCAAGAAAATGATGCCAAGTATCATGTGGGCGGCTTCAAAATAGTGCCGAATCAGATTGGCTTTCTCGATGCCACGGAAACGACTAGTCCCGCAGATACCCCTCAAGCGATTGCTGACTTGTTTTCAGAGTGGGAAGCTTCAGGCCAAACAGGTCGTGATTTGAGCGCCATCGCCAAATTTCATTGGCAGTTTGAAAGGATTCACCCATTCAGTGATGGCAATGGCAGAATCGGACGCTTATTAATATTTAAGGAAGGTTGCCGAAGTGGGGCGGTCCCATTGATTATCCGTGAAGACACTAAACCTTATTATTTGCGTGGGTTAAAGACCTTTAAAACGACACCTGGATCTTTAATTGATACGCTAGGGCATGAACAAGATAATTACCAAGGCATGATTGCCCGCTTCTTCCCAGAACCCAATCATGAATTAGACTAAAAAATCTGAACGGCTAAATTCAACATTTAACCGTTCAGATTTTTTGGCTATTATCAGTACTCGTCAGTGTGAACCGCGTCCGCAGTTATAGTGTTGGGCGACTTTATCATGGGGCGTCAGGGTGTAGTTGCTTTCACCAAAACTAACTTTAAGGCCCTTTTTTGCAACGGGTGTCCGGGTGCGATTTGTTGGCTTTTGCCAATGGTCGAGAATCGCTGCAATGCAGATACAGAGCGGTTCAGTGGTCGGTTCGGTGATGGCTAATTCGAAGGCTTCACCGTTCGTCGTGACGACTGGCCGCATCGTCATCACTAATTCAGTCCCGTGATAAATGCGGTAGCTTTCAGCGTTTAAACTGCCCATGATGATCCAGCGAAGTTTGCGAACGTAGAGCATCTCGTGCCAAAAACCGAGCGTTTTACTGATGGAGCCGACGTTTTGGCGATTATAGTACAAATCAAATTTTGGTAATAAGCCCAGAGTCGTTTGTCGAATCTCGGCCAGTAGTTCACCTTGGATGGCATATAGACTGAGCGCATCTTGGCGTCGCCCCCAGCGTCCGACTAAGAGGTAGTGGGATTGATTATGCGCGTCGCGAACAATCCGAGCACCTTGGGCGAAGCTATTGCGGCTGAAATATAATTTACGCATCTTCAACCTCCGTTTTCCGGAAACTATTGTTTCGCAAGCACCTCGAGAATCGCTTTGCCCACGCCATCGTTGACGTTGGTATCCGTGATGTAGCGCGCCAGTTGTTTGACTTCAGGACTGGCATTGCCCATCGCGTAGCTGACACCAGCGAGTTCGAGCATTGAGACGTCGTTGTTATTGTCACCAATCGCCATCACGTCACTCATTGGCGTGTTGAGCATGTTGGCGCAGCGTTCGACCGCGATCCCTTTTTGCGCGTTGATGTTATTGATTTCAATGTTGGAAGCGGATGAAGACGTAATCTTAAGCGATGAGTGTTTGGCGAGAATCTCGTCGCTCAGTGGCTTGAGCTTGCTAGGACCTTCTTCACTAAACGCGATAATCTTCATCACGTGCTTAGTCGGGTCGTCTAGTAGCTCGTTATAATTATCCACGTAATTGATGTCCATTAATTCCAAACGAGCAGAAGCAAGTGAGACCGCGATTTTAAAAGTCGTGTCTGGATTCAAGTTGGTTAAAAGATGGGCAATTTGTTCGATTCGTTTGGCTTTGTTATTGGAATAGATTCCGTCGTTGCCCACAACTTCAAAGTAATAGTCTTGAGCCGTTAACGTATGGAATACAGCACGGGCAACGCTATTCGTAATTGGCACCATGTCGAGCATCTTGCCGGAAGCATCATATACTTCGGCACCATTCAACGTAATGAGTGGGGCGGTAATTCCCTGGGCAGCCAGGAGCGGTTGGGCTTCGGAAAAGCGGCGTCCGGTGGAAACGATAAAGTGCACGCCTTGCTGTTGTGCTTGACGGATGGCGTCAGCGTTAAAATCAGAAACGACCATTTCATTGTTGAGTAACGTTCCGTCCATGTCAGAGGCGATAATCGAAATCATGTTGTCACATCCTTAGTTGTCTTAATAATTACATTCTAACATGTTTGGGTCTGAATACAGAATTATTATCATTACCGGTTTTGGTTATGATACAATAAAACGAGAGGTGTTAAGGATGAAAGCGTTTATTCATACGGACTGGTGGGACGTCTTAAAACCGGAGTTTGAGAAGCCCTATTACCACCAATTGCACGAATTTTTGAAAAATGAATACCGAACGAAAAATATTCACCCGGACATGTACAATATTTTTCAGGCCTTTGAATGGACGCCATTTGCTGACACAAAGGTCGTTATTTTAGGTCAGGATCCGTATCATGGTCCTGGTCAGGCGCACGGATTGAGCTTCTCCGTGCTACCCGGAGTGGCGGTACCGCCATCATTAGGCAATATTTATAAAGAATTACAGGATGATGTCGGCTGTACACCGGTCGAGCACGGGTACTTAGAGAGCTGGGCCAAGCAGGGTGTGTTGTTGTTGAACTCCGTCTTAACGGTCCAAAATGGGGTCGCTTTTTCACACGCGGGCAAAGGCTGGGAACGGCTAACGGACGTTGCCATTCAGCGGTTATCAGAACGGGAGACGCCGGTCGTCTTTATTTTGTGGGGCAAGGCAGCTCGTTCGAAAATCAAACTGATCAACACGCAGACCAACGTGGTGTTACAAGCACCGCATCCGAGCCCGTTATCAGCTTACCGTGGCTTTTTCGGTTCGAAGCCATTTTCCAAAACGAACATTGCGTTAACATCCTTTGGCGAGCAGCCAATTAACTGGCAGTTACCAGAACACGTCAATCTCGAGCATTAATTAATTTATTGGAGGGTTATCACATGGATTTATTCGAGTCATTATCACAAAAGATTACTGGTCAAGATCAAACAATTGTTTTTCCTGAAGGCACTGAACCCCGAATTGTCGGCGCCGCTGCACGGTTAGCAGCGGATGGCTTAGTTAAGCCGATCGTGTTAGGCGCAACGGACAAGGTTCAGGCCGTGGCTAAAGACTTGAACGCTGATTTAGCAGGTGTTCAAGTCCTTGATCCTGCGACATACCCGGCTAAAGATAAACAAGCAATGCTTGATTCACTGGTTGAACGGCGTAAGGGTAAGAACACGCCAGAACAAGCTGCTAAGATGTTGGAAGATGAAAACTACTTTGGCACGATGCTCGTATACATGGGCAAGGCTGACGGGATGGTTTCTGGTGCCGTGCACCCAACTGGTGATACGGTGCGTCCAGCCTTACAAATTATCAAGACCAAGCCAGGTTCACACCGCATTTCTGGGGCCTTCATCATGCAAAAGGGTGAAGAACGGTACGTCTTCGCGGACTGTGCCATCAACATTGATCCCGATGCAGATACGTTAGCCGAAATTGCGACCCAGAGTGCGGCGACTGCCAAGGTCTTTGATATTGACCCGAAAGTCGCAATGCTGAGCTTCTCGACTAAGGGGTCTGCCAAGGGCGACATGGTCACTAAAGTTCAGGAAGCAACGGCCAAGGCACAAGCGGCTGCCCCTGAATTAGCGATTGATGGTGAAATGCAATTTGACGCCGCCTTTGTTGAAAAGGTTGGGTTACAAAAGGCGCCAGGTTCAAAAGTTGCGGGCCATGCCAATGTCTTCGTCTTCCCAGAACTCCAATCTGGTAACATTGGCTACAAGATTGCGCAACGTTTCGGTCATTTCGAAGCCGTTGGTCCCGTTCTGCAAGGCTTGAACAAGCCCGTTTCTGACTTGTCACGTGGTTGCAGCGAAGAAGATGTCTACAAGGTCGCCATCATTACCGCGGCTCAAGGCTTAGCTTAAACGCTGACTTAGTTTGTTAAACGAGGGAAACTTCAGAGCTTGTACTTTGAAGTTTCCCCCGTTTTTTCTATAATAAGAGCAGTCAAGCTGTAAATAGGATGAGGAGTTGGAAGAATATGGAATCAATCACGGTAACGTCGCCGGAAGGGACCATGCAAGTCGGGGCCAAACTTGGGCAGTTAGTTCAACCAGGAGATCTAATCTTACTAGATGGTGACCTGGGTGCTGGCAAGACCACTTTTACGAAGGGGTTAGCGAAGAGTCTCGGCATCCCGAATAATGTCAAAAGTCCGACGTTTACGCTTATTCGTGAATATCATCAGGGCAGATTGCCACTGTATCACATGGACGTTTATCGGCTAGAAGATGGTGGCGCGGAAGATTTAGGTTTGGATGAGTATTTTGATGGTGATGGTGTCAGTGTTGTTGAATGGTCACAATTTATTGCTGAGCTGTTGCCCACAACCTACTTGAGAATTGCCATCAGCCGTGACACGGACGCTGACGATCAACGTGTGATGACATTCAAACCGCAGGGCGACCATTATCAACACCTGGTTGATCAATTGAAGGAGTGACAACCATGGCAGAAGAAGTTGTCGACGTTCGTCCGGCTGAAGTGACGGATGCAGCGCAATTATTGGCGTTGTTAGCGCAACTGGGACGTGAGAGTAACACGTTCACGGTTGATGATGGCATCGAAGAATTAAGTGAAACGGATGAAGCGGAACAGATTGAACGCATCAGCGGCACCACGACCAACGTCATTTTTGTGGCGGTGCTGGGAGATCGACTGATTGGCGTTAGCACCGTTCAGGCCAGTACGGATTTTAGTGCTGCGCAAGGTGAAGTCGGAGTCGCCGTCCTCAAGGAATTCTGGGGAATGGGACTCGGGACCGCGTTAGTCGAAGAAATCCTTGATTGGGCCCGCAATTATAGTTCACTCGAGCGACTCGTTTTGACGGTCCAGCTACGCAACACCCGTGCCGCCAAGTTGTACCAACACTTAGGGTTTGAAAATTGTACGGCCACCAGTTATGAGGTCGTCGACCCGACTGGCCAGCGGGTGGCCGCAATCGATATGAGTCTTTGGGTCTAGACTGGCTTGAATTGCACAAAAAAAGCCCAGCAATTGCTGAGCGATGATTGATGGATGTGATTAGCCCTGAACGCGAACGAACGGTTTTAGCTGTTCGGTGCCGAAAGTTTGCGCCTCAGTTAATAGAATATTGGCGCAGGCCAGGCTATCGTCTAAGGCGTTGTGATGATGTTGAAGCTCGATATCAAGTGCACGGCAGAGCGTGTCAAGCTTGTGGTTCGGCAGTTCTGGGTAGAACTTCTTACTCGTCTTGACCGTATCCATGGATAGGTATTCGGGTGCGCTGATGCCATAGTGTGCGAGCGTATTGCGTAGCACCCCAATATCAAATGGGGCGTTGTGGGCAATCACTAACCGATCACGCTGGAAGAATGGCGCAATGTGCTGCCAGACTTCCGGAAATTTCGGTGCATCGGCGACGTCTGCTTCATGAATGCCATGAATTTGAACGTTACGCCAGAAGAAGTCACTTTCCGGTTTGATGAGGGTATAAAACTCATCACTGATTTGATTGTTCCGGACGACGGTCAGTGCGAGTGAACAGGCACTATCCCGTTTGGCGTTCGCCGTTTCAAAGTCCATTGCGACAAAGTTCAAAGTTGCCACCACCGTTTCTAAAGAATAGCTTTATCGTACAAAGCTTGCGGTAAAATTTCAAGTTAACGGTTCGGTAAAATAATATCCAGTTCCACTGGGCAGTGGTCAGAACCGAAGACGTCGTTAAGAATGCGGGCGTTGAGGAGTTGACCGTCCAATTGTTGCGAGGTGATGAAGTAGTCGATGCGCCAACCGGAATTATTGTCACGAGCATGACCACGATAGCTCCACCAGGAATAAATATCCGTTTGGTCGGGATAGAAGTGACGGAACGTGTCCGTGTAACCGTTCGCTAAGAGGCGGTCAAACTTGCCCCGTTCTTCATCGGTGAACCCGGCACTATGATGATTGCTGCGCCAGTTCTTCAAATCGATATTTTCATGGGCGACGTTCAAATCACCACAGAAAATCAGCGGCTTATTGGCGCTTAGACTATTGATGTAAGTTAAAAAGGCGTCTTCCCAATGCTGGCGATAATCGAGGCGTTTCAATTCGCCACCGGAATTAGGCGTGTAGCAAGTCAGCACGTAGTAATCGGCGTACTCTAAGGTAATGACGCGTCCCTCAGTATCAAATTCTGGTACCCCGATGCCATAGGTGACATTCAGCGGGGTGTGCTTGGTGAAGATCGCGGTACCTGAGTACCCCTTACGTTCCGCGTAGTTCCAATACTGTTGATAACCGGGAAAGTCGAGGTCGATTTGACCCGCTTGTAATTTGGTTTCCTGCACGCAGAAAAAGTCAGCATCCTGTTCATTGAAAACATCAATGAAGCCATGCTTGACGGCAGCGCGCAGTCCGTTAACGTTCCAAGAAATAAGTTTCACGTGAATTTCAGACCTTTCGAGTCATTTACAACTATTGTAACACGGTCAGCAGTCATGATTGGGTCGATTTGTCATGGGATTATAGGGATATGTTGGTTGGATTGATGTTCGTCAGCATTTGCTCGTCTTAGTCCGACTTCCGGGGCCGGCTGACAATTGCTGGAGCGCAGCCGACGTCGATTTGAACTCACGCAGAAAATCCCTGTGCAATTTCAAATGCGAGTCTTATTCTAAGCCGGAAGAAATTCACTTCCGACTAAGAATAATTTGGCTACTGAGCATTGTCAGCCAACCCCTACAGTCGGGAAGCTGCTCGAATGGCGGATAAACGACCACCTATTTTGTTGCAATTAACCATTGAATATTAGGAGACAGGATCTTCAGGCAAACTTTTTATTCGATATCTGTTGTGCTTTACAGCATTTGAGGACTGAGAAGTTCCCTAAATATTACTCACTAATTTTATGGTAACTAGTCTTGAAATTAGTCGATAGAATTGTCTTCGTTTATAATTCGAACCCTTGCTAATCTCAATCAACCAGAGAAAGATACTGCAATTCCTGTTAACCTGATGATTCGAAAAGTTAAACCATGGGTAAGAAAGTATTGCAATCATTCAACAACTAATCTGACAGTTGACTCATAAAATGACCGTGTGCCAAGAACCAGCGACTAATCCAACAAAAAGTTGAGTCCGCACATGTCTGCCTTTCGAATACCATCTCCGGCTGGAAGGTGTTTCTGACAATGCTCAGCGTTTTCAGAGTGTGAGGTTCAGACGGGTTGGGACTGAGGATTAGCCTAGCTAGAGCGTTAAGGGGTGAATTTCCGCTTGGCGTTCTGGCGTAGCTAACCGGAAGTCTCAGTCTGACCCGAACACATTTCGGCAATGTTGTATAGAACGTGGAAGACCAGTATTTAAGACGTGGGCTTCGGCTTAAATCTGCGTCCATCGCGTTCCAGCATTGTCAGAAATGCCTGGAAGACGGACTAGGAAGCATCTACAACAGCAAGTTTACGGTAACTCGTACTTTTTCCAGCGGGTCTCAGCTGGCCGCTTTTGAACTTAAAAACTAGCATATTCTAATCATGATTCATAAAATGTCATAATCAGTCAAAACAAGTTACGGGAGGATTCTATATGTTAAAAATTGGTGTACTGGGGTTAGGCAATATCGCGCAAAAGGCGTATCTACCAGTGATGGCAGCGATGCAGGATCAGTATGAATTTCATTTGACCACACGCAATGCGGAAAAGCGGGCGAAGTTGGCAGCCATGTATGGGTTTCAACACACGCACGCGACGTTGGAAGAATTAATTGATACAAAGCCGGATGCGGTATTCGTGCATACGCCAACTCAGACGCATGGTGCGATCATCAAGCAGTTGTTGTTGGCCGGCATCCATGTTTATGTGGATAAACCAGTCGCAACAGACTTACAAGTCGTCCAGAATTTATATGATTTAGCAGCTGCTCGTCACTTACTATTGACCTGTGGTTTCAATCGCCGCTTTGCCCCGTTTAATCAGGAGTTGAAGGCCTTGCCAGACAAACGACTGATCGTTGCGGAAAAGGTTCGCGAAGCGGGTGGGCAGGATCCTGAAACAGCGGTTTTTGACTTGATGATTCACATGGTGGATACCGGGTTATTTTTATTGGACGAACCGTTAGCAGACACTACCGGCCGAATCGTCACGACAGATAGTGGCGCCTTAGCGCAAGGCTACTTAACCGTTCAGACCGCGCACGAACAACTTCAGGTCGTGACGAACATGTACGGCGGCGTAAACTTAGAACAAGTGACGGTCCAAACGGCACAGCAGCGTGCGATGGTCACTGATTTAAGCACGAAAACGGTGTTGACGACGGCTGAACAGCTGACGACTAGTTTTCCTGACTGGACACCAACGCTCGAAAAACGTGGGTTTGCGCCTTTGATTCGGGCCTTCTTAACGGCTGTCGCGACTCACGGGGAGAATCCGGTCGCACCGTCGTCCGCGATTACGAGTCACGCGGTGTGCCGTCATTTATTAAGTGACTAAAAAGTGATAAAATTGAATAATAGACTTACAATTTTCAACAGGGCCATAGCGTTAGCGTAGCGTTTCAACTTATCGACCCGTTGTCATGGGAAGCTTTTAGACCTGCTAGATTAACGAATACGCTGTGAGACCGGTATATGTTGAAGTAAGTGAATTAAATTGAAACACGAAAGGAACTTTTCACCATGACCCAAGATGTCTTGGCCACTTTTCCAGCCATCGAAATTAAAAAAGATGAATCACTAAGTCATTATACGAATACCAAAACGGGAGGCCCCGCAGATTACGTGGCGTTTCCCAAGTCGATTAGCGAGACCAAAGCATTGATTACCTATGCCAACGAGCAAGGCTTACCCTTAACGGTGATTGGCAACGCCAGCAATTTAATTGTTAAGGACGGCGGGATTCGTGGGCTGACCATTATTTTAACGAAAATGAATCAAATCCATGCCAGTGACAATAAAGTCGTGGCTGAAGCAGGGGCCGCGATTATTGCGACGACCAAGGTGGCTTGTGGTGCCAGCCTGACTGGGATGGAATTTGCTGCGGGCATTCCTGGGAGTGTCGGTGGTGCCGTCTTCATGAACGCCGGGGCCTACGATGGTGAGATGAGCGAAGTGGTCGAGACGGTCACCGTTTTGACGACTTCAGGTCAGCTCAAAACGCTAGACAACGCGGATTTGGATTTTGGATACCGCCACAGTAGTATTCAAGATTACGATGACATTGTGGTCTCGGTGACGTTCGGCTTGAAACGCGGCAATCAGACTAAGATTCAGGCGCGGATGGATGAACTCAATACGTTGCGGGCAGCAAAACAGCCGCTTGAATGGCCGTCTTGCGGAAGTGTCTTTAAGCGACCAACCGGGTACTTTACTGGTAAACTAATTCATGATGCTGGTTTACAGGGCCATCGAATCGGTGGTGCGGAAGTTTCTAAGAAGCACGCTGGTTTCATTATTAACGTCGACCACGCCACGGCGACGGATTATATGGATATGATTCACTACGTCCAAAAAGTTGTATTTGAACGGTTCGGCGTTCATCTTCAAACCGAAGTGCGGATTATTGGAGAGGATGTTGACCAAAGTTAGTATTGTCAATTTAACAAAGGAGGCAACCACTTAGATGCCGATTATCGAATTAGTGATTTTACTGGCATGTTTAGTGCTGCTGTCGAATGTGTTGAGCCACTATCTAGTCGCAATCCCGGTCAGTTTAATTCAAGTCGGGCTCGGTCTAGGAGTGGCTTTATTATTAAACGTACAAGTTAAGCTGCAAACAGATTGGTTTATGCTCGTCTTTATTGCGCCAATGCTGTACAACGACGGCAGAGAGTTCCCTAAGCAAGAGCTGTGGGAACTACGCGGGGCGATTTTCGCAAATGCAATCGTGCTCGTTTTTATTACAACCATTTTAGGCGGCTTTTTGATTCACGTCTTGATTCCGACGATTCCACTCGCAGTCGGAATTGCACTGGCCGCCATCCTATCACCAACCGATCCGATTGCCGTGCAGTCGATTTCGGAAGGGGTCAAATTACCGAAAGAAATTTTACACCTGGTTAGCGGTGAAAGTCTGATCAACGATGCGAGTGGCTTGATTGGCTTCAAATATGCGTTAGCAGCCGCCGTCACCGGGACCTTTGTTCTGAGTAAGGCCATCGGCGATTTCTTTTACATCAGTCTGGTCGGGCTAGCAGTTGGACTGGCACTGATTACGGTCATTCAGTTGATTCGTGATATTTTGAGACGAGAAGGAATCAACGACATTGTGTTCAACGTCGTGTTACAGATTACGACGCCCTTTGCCATTTACTTCATCGCTGAAGAATGGTTCCATGCTTCAGGCGTTGTCGCCGTGGTTGCGGCCGGCGTGCTGGCACATATTCAAAATTCACATGAGAGTGAAGATGCGCCCGAATTACGACTCGTTACCGAGCGCGTTTGGAACGTCGTCGTTTACTTATTAAACGGAATCGTCTTTTTGATTCTAGGAATTGAACTCCCAGTTGCCACTCAGGCGACGATCAAAGGGGCGCACACGAACACGTTCCATGCGGTATTCGATGTGTTGATCGTTTGGGGCATTCTACTACTCATTCGGGTCGCATGGACATATGCGTACATGCTGTTCAATTGGCTGCGGCATCATAAAAAGGTCAAGCCAAGTCTGCGAATCGCCGCGTTATCCGGTTTGTCCGGTGTTCGGGGTGCCATCACGATGGCCGGGGTCTTTACGATTCCGACCGTGATTGCGACTGGCGAAGCCTTTCCAGAACGCTCACTGGTGCTCTTTATTGCAGCGGGGGTTATTATCCTGAGTCTGGTTGCGGCGGCTGCCATCTTACCATTGATGGCGTCGAAGTCGCTACCGTTTGTGACCCGGGGTTCGAGTCCTGACGAAGATGATACTGTTTTGGCTGAAGATTTGGATGAAGCCGAAGATGCGGACGGCGGCTTGCAACAGTTAACTTATAAACAAGCTCGGATTTACATTCTACAATTAGCCGTTCAAAACATCGAGGAACATCGTCGTCCTGAGAATCAGCGCGCCGCGTATGATTTGATCTTAGACCAACAGTTTCAAATTCGGCGGTTAGAAGTGGCGTCCCAGACTGCGGATGAATTAGCACCAATGCTGACGGATGAGTTGCAGCTCCGGTTAGTCGCATTGAATGGCGAACGGGCGGCAGTTCGTGAGTTAATTACGTCGAAGAAAACGACTAAATTAGCGGGGCAAGTTTACTTGCGGCGAATCGACCGCCGAGAACAACGGTTCTTACAAGCGACGCACAAACCAGGACTACCAACCTTGCGCTCATTGCAGTTATTATTTAACCGCGCCATGCAAGGAATTCGCCTCTGGTTAGCGCCAGGGGACAGCGACGCCTTACGTTCGGAACTGTTGAATATTCAGCGGGAGGCTTCGAAAGCGGCCATCAAAGCGTTGTCGCAGTATTTGAAGCAAGCCAATGTCGATGAGCAACAGTTTGACCGCCAAGCCTTGTATCACTTGATCGTGCATTACCGAAACCGCATCGAAAACGCCAAGAATGATCATACCTTGTCGCGTGATGATTATGAGCGGCAACTTCATAGCTTACGAATCAAGAGCCTGGGCGCTGAACGTGCTGGCGTACAACATTTGCTGGAAAGTGGGCAAATCAGTCTGCGCACCGCGGCAAAGTTACGGCAGTTCATTAATTACTCAGAGAACCTATTAATGCTCAATGATATTGAGGCTGATGACGAATAGTTAACTTTTTAGATTGTAAATTAGTAGTTCTACGTTATAATGATGTAAGAGTAGTATTGACGGTAAAAGGTTGGGTCTGCAAAAGAATCATTATTTAAAAGAAGGATAAGGGCGACCTTACAGGGGGACATCATTATGACAGAATCAGAGATACACGAACGTTTTGTAGACACTTATATGCATATTTTGAAGTACGTTGGCGACTTTGTGTCGGTCCCAACGCGGCCGTATAAAATCACGTTTGAAGCTTATACCGTGATGCGGATGATTGCGACAAGTGACGAACCGTTGACATTGGTTAAGATTGCAAAGGCACAACGGGTTTCACGTAGCGCCATCGCACGGCAAATCAATGTGTTATTGGACTTAAAGTATATTGAACAGACGACTAACACCAATGACCGGCGCATCAAGTATTTGTCGCTGACGCCAGCGGGAGTCAAAGTTGAAAAGGAAATCACGAAGGCTTCTGAAGAACGCTTCCACCAGTGGGTTCAAGTCTACGGTGAAAAGCGGGCGAGTGATACCTTACGCTATATCAACGATGCTGAACAAAAGGCGACTGAACTGGGCTTTAGCGGGTTCAGTGGCTTGCATGATAAGCGGGGCCGGCACACCGAATATAGTGATCCAAAAGCCAAAAACTAATTAAGAATTAGTTAAATTTTAAGCAATAATAAGAAACACCGTTCAAACGAATGCTTAGTCATCGTTTGAACGGTGTTTCTTTGTTTAATTGGTTGGGTGGTTGTCAGTAGCTGGCATCGTAAACCGCCACGCCGCGTAGATGAGTAGCTGCAGGAGCCACATCATGAGAACGAAAGCGAGCATTTTTGGCGACCACATTTCGAGTAATTGTTTGATAATGTATTGCGGTGTAATCAACAAATAGATTGAATGCAGGCGCATGAAGCGACCAACATAAACACCGATACTTGAGAATAAGAAGAGCGCCGCACAAATCAAAACGCGGTTGGCAGGTAACTTCGTTAAGTGTAACCGCTGCGTCAATTGTTGGGCCACGCGGTCGACGCCCCACGTACCGACAATCGTGGCGACCATCATCGGCCCAACCAAGTAGGCAAAATCCCGCCACATCGGTAAATCAAATCGCAGGAGACCGTTAATACCATAGGGCTTGAGTAAGCTGAGATGGAACAGGTCCGTCATCAGGTAAGGGGCATTCGGGTAGAAAAGCAACCAAATGACCGCAATCAGCCAGAATAGTAATGGGCTTCGCCGCGTTGTCAACCAGAAGCTGAGCTCGATTGGAATATAGGCCAGAATTGAGTTGAGTAGTAAAAAGTGGAACGCGCCGTGCAAATCGAGCGCTGCGAAGACGAAGAATCCCCAGAATGCAAGGCGAATCAGCCAACGCTGTAACTTAGTCATTTAGTCACTTCCTTTCACCACCAATTTTAACAGAAATATTAATCAAGCTATATTAAATAACATCAAGCTTAATATTTCTTCAAAATATGACTAAAAACAGTGTCCACCCCTAAATCAATCCGCGAGAAGCGGGTTCCCGTGCTATAATGTGAAAGTAAATGATTTTCATGAGGAGGAGGACTATGACTTTCAATTGGAGCGGTTTGCTGACCTTACAAAATTTCGTCCGGCTCCTTGACATTCTGGCAGTCTGGTTTGTCATTTATGAGCTGATCGTCTTGTTGCGAGGAACCAAAGCCGTACAACTATTTCGCGGTATCGTGGTCATTGCGGTCATTAAAGCCATTAGTGTTTTGATTGGTCTGGACACGGTTTCGTGGATCATGGACCAAATTATTAATTGGGCGGTTATTGCAATGGTCATCATCTTCCAGCCCGAAATTCGGCGTGGGCTAGAACATTTAGGACGAGGCTCCATGTTTGCCCGTGGAAAACGTCAAAATGAAGACGAAGAGCGGATGATTACCGAATTAGATAAAGCCATTCAATACATGGCCAAGCGGCGTATCGGTGCTCTAATGTCCATTAAGATGGACACTGGTTTGGAAGATTACATCGAGACTGGAATTGCACTGGATGCCGATATCACGGGTGAATTATTGATCAATATTTTCATTCCGAATACCCCTTTGCATGATGGTGCGGTCATTATTCAAGACAATCAAATCAAGGTGGCGGCAGCTTATCTGCCATTATCCGAAAGTAATTTGATTCCCAAGGAACTTGGGACTCGACATCGCGCGGCGGTCGGTATCAGTGAAGTGACGGATGCGTTGACCATCGTTATCTCAGAAGAGACGGGTGAAGTGTCAATTACCAAGGATAATGAGTTGATGCGGGGCATGACGCGTGAGAACTACTTACGTTATTTCCGGCAAGTCTTGTTAACGCCTGAGGATTCAACCAAGCAAAATGCGTTCCAAAACTGGTTTGGACGGATTTTCGGAGGAGGTCCCCGAAAATGAAAAAATTTATGAATAGCAATTGGTCGATGCGCTTACTGGCCTTAATTTGTGCCCTGGTCCTGTTTGCTTACGTGAACTCGATGAAGTCGACGCATAATTCAAGTGTGCTGACGAATAGTTCATCCAAGACGACGCTGACTTCCAATCGGAAAGTGACCATTAGTGCGCCACTTGAATTGAACGTCAATAGCACCAAGTACTTTGTGACTGGCTATCCGGAAAATATCAAAGTGACGCTGGAAGGGCCCGCTGCGCTCGTGACGACGACGGCAAACACCCAGAACTTTAAGGTGTACGCGAACTTGTCCAAACTAGCGGTCGGTCGGCATAGTGTCAAAATCGATGTCGATGGGTTGAATAAAGAGTTGAGTTATAGCCTTAGTCAGAAGTATATTCATGTGAATATTCAACCGCGGCGAACGGCGACTTATAAGGTCAGTGCAGATTTTAATAAGGCCAACGTCGCGGATGGTTACGAAGTCGGGACGGCGCGTCTCGGTACCTCGTCTGTCAAAGTGACGGGCGCGGTCAGTGAAGTTAGCAAGGTTGCTAAGGTCGTGGCGGTGGTCAATACGGATAAGAATCTTGAAAAGTCCGTCAACCAACAAGCCATCATTGAAGCTTTGGATGCGAATGGTCAAAACTTGAATGTCGTCTTGACGCCTTCGACCACCTCGGTGTATATTCCAATTACCCAGGCAACGACGACTAAGGATGTGCCGATTGATTTGAAAGCGAGTGGGACGACGACTGCCGATACGAGTTATTCCTTCTCCTCGGATACCAAATCGGTGACAGTGACTGGGACCAAGTCGGCATTAGCCAAGCTTAAGTCATTGCCGGTCAATGTTGATGTGACGGATGTGGATGAAACGACGACTAAGACGGTCAAGGTCTCAGCGAGTGATGAAGATGGCATTTCATCCGTTAGTCCAACGTCGGTCAAAGTAAAAATTACAGTCAAAAAAGATTAATAACGAAATTTTGAAATGAGGTAAATGATAATGAAATATTTTGGTACTGATGGTGTTCGGGGAATTGCGAACTCGGGCTTAACACCTGAGATGGCATTTCGTTTAGGCCGTGCCGGTGGCTATGTCTTAACGGAACATGCGGAAAATAAGGACACCCAGCCACGCGTTTTAGTTGCACGGGATACCCGGATTTCGGGCCAAATGTTAGAAGAAGCCTTGATTGCCGGCTTACTTTCAGCTGGAATCGAAGTACTGCGTTTAGGTGTGATTACCACACCTGGAGTGGCTTATTTAGTTCGGATCCAAGACGCGGATGCCGGGGTCATGATCTCCGCTTCCCATAACCCGGTTGAAGATAACGGCATCAAGTTCTTTGGTGGCGACGGCTTCAAGTTGTCAGACGCCAAGGAAGAAGAAATCGAATCCTTATTAGACGAACCTAAGGATACCTTGTCACGGCCAGCTGCCGAGGGGTTAGGAACGGTTGCTGATTTCCCAGAAGGTAACTTGAAGTATTCCCAATTCTTGGAACAAACGATTCCTGATGACTTAAGCGGCATTCACTTAGCTGTCGATGGTGCCAATGGATCGACCAGCAACTTAGTTTCACGGATCTTTGCCGATTTGAACGTTGATTTCGATACGATGGCCACGTCTCCAGACGGTTTGAATATCAACAAGGGCGTTGGTTCGACGCATCCAGATGCCTTGGCCAAATTCGTCGTTGAAAAGGGCGCCCAAGTTGGGTTAGCGTTTGATGGCGATGGCGACCGGTGCATCGCGGTGGACGAATTGGGCAATGTCATCGATGGTGACAAAATCATGTACATCTGCGGGAAGTTCCTCAGCGAACGCGGTAAGTTGAAGCAAGACACGGTCGTCACGACGGTTATGAGTAACTTAGGCCTTTACAAAGCCCTTGAAGCCGCTGGATTACACAGCAAGCAAACTCAAGTTGGTGACCGTTACGTGGTTGAAGAAATGTTGAAAGATGGCTACAACCTCGGTGGTGAACAATCTGGTCACGTGGTCTTCCTAGACTTCAATACGACTGGTGATGGGATGCTGACTGGGATTCAACTTCTCTACGTTATGAAGGAAACTGGCAAGAAGCTATCTGAATTAGCTGCTGAAGTGACGACGTATCCACAAAAACTTGTGAATGTTAAGGTCCAAGACAAGAAGGCTGCGCTGAACAACGACAAGATCCAAGCCGTTATCAAAGCGGTTGAAGACGAAATGGCCGGTGACGGTCGCGTCCTCGTACGTCCTTCCGGGACCCAAGACCTGTTGCGGGTCATGGCTGAAGCTAAAACTGACGAATTAGTTAATGCCTACGTTGACCGCATCGTCGACGTTGTCAAAGCTGAAGTTGGCGTTGAAGCTTAATAATTGATCAATCAAAAACCGTTGCTCATGTGAGTAACGGTTTTTTACTGCACTGAAATCCGGAATAGCTGATACAGTGATTCTGATAGGGATCAATCTGCGAGTGTAAGTCAACTGCAATTAGTCTTTAACATGTTACACGTTTTAAGTTCAAAAGCGGCCAGCTGAGAATCACAGGAAACAAGGCGAGTTGGTTTACTGTTCGTCAGCTTCGGTGCGCCATATTCTGACCTCCGAGGCTGGCTGACAACGCTGGAACAGGGCGGACATCGATTTGAACTTACGCAGAACCCCACTGCGCAATTTCAAATACGAGTCTTCTTCTAGCCCGGGAAGACCACCCGGACAAGAAGAACTTCGCCCTTGAGCATTGTCAGCCAGCCTCTCCAGTCGGGAAGCCGCTCGAATGGCGGATGAACGACCACCTATCTGGGTACAATTGATCACTGAATATTAAGTGACTGTTCCTTCAGGCAAACTTTTAATTGGCCTCAATAATGCCTTATCACACTTAATCACTGAAAAAATCAGTTGAATTTTATTCGCAAGATTCGCAAAATTCAACGGACATTAGTCTTGAATTTAGTCGATAAAATTACCTTCGTTTATAATTTGAGACTTTTCTATCTCATACGACTAAGGAAAGTTCTGACAAATTCAGTGAAACTGCTGATTCGAAAAGTTAAAACATGAGTTAGGAAGCTTAGCTATCATTAGAAACTAGTCTGACAGTGAGTGTCAAAATGACCTTGGACTATGAATCAACGACTAATCTAAGAAAAAGTTGAGTTCGCACACGTCTGCCTTTCGAATACCATCCCGGCTGGAAGGTATTCTGGGCAAGGCCAAGTATTTTCAGAGTGTGAGGTTCAGACGGGTTGGGACTGAGGATTAGCCTAGCTAGAGCGTTAAGCGGTGAACTTCCGCTTGGCGTTCTGGCGTAGCTAACCGGAAGTCCCAGTCTGACCCGAACACGTTTCATCCATACTGCAGCTAACGTGAAAGACCAGTATTTAAGACGTGGGTTATCGGCTTAAATTTGCGTCCACCACGTTCCGGCCATTGCCCAGAATGTCTGGAGGCCGGCCTAGGACGCGGCTACCACAGAAAGTTTACGGTAACTCGCACCGTTTCCAGCGGGGCTCAGCTGGCCGCTTTTGACCTTGAAAAGAACTAGTTTCCTTCAGTGTTCATACGGTTGAGGTTCAACCTGACCACCGCAGAATATTTTACCCACTAAAAAGTTACAAAAAATTCGCAATTCGGCAATGGCCTTGATTTGGCCGCATTTTAGATTGGTCTACATGCAAACAAACACATATACCAATGCATTATCTAGTTGACATTTATCGGGTGTAACGGTAAAGTTAACTTGTTTCTAGGAAATATACCAATCGGAGGTTAGACTAGACCAATTGTTAATTGGTTAAAGCGGAATAGCGCCAGGACTTTAGAATCTAAAGTTGACGAGGATGACGTTTATCGATAATCGACGGGTGACGTCAGGGACTGCACTCTACAGGTCAATTACAAAAACCAGTTGTGAAATTGGTGACAGATATTTTGACCACGCAGCTAGAAACAATTCAAACAGTAAAGGAAGAATTATTTATGTGTGGAATTGTTGGTGTAACTGGAAAAGATAGCGCAGTATCAATCTTATTAAATGGATTGGAAAAATTGGAATACCGGGGCTACGATTCGGCCGGTATCTATGTTAACGACCAAGATGGTCATGATTATTTAGTTAAAGAAAAGGGTCGCATCGATGACCTTCGTAAAGAAGTGGGCGAAGTTGTTCATGGCTCAACTGGGATCGGCCATACGCGTTGGGCAACCCATGGTGAACCAAGTGTTGCTAACGCCCATCCACAAGTTTCCGCTGATGGTCGTTTCTACTTAGTCCACAACGGTGTGATCGAAAACTTCCAAGATTTGAAACAAACTTACTTAAGTGATGTTACTTTCAAATCTCAAACTGATACCGAAGTCATCGTGCAATTAGTTGACCGGTTCGTGACGAAGGAAAACTTGAGCACCTTGGATGCCTTCCGGAAGACACTGAGCTTATTAGGCCACTCTTCATACGGTTTCTTATTAATGGACAAAGAAAATCCTGATACGTTATACGTGGCTAAGAACAAGAGTCCACTATTGATTGGGGTTGGCGACGGCTTCAACGTGGTCTGCTCAGATAGTTTGGCAATGCTTGACCAAACCAAGGATTTCTTGGAACTTCAAGATGGCGAAATCGTTGTGGTTAAGCCTAATGAAATCAAGATTACCAACCAAGCGGGCGAATCCGTTGAACGGAAGCCATTCCATGTCGACATTGACGCAGCTCAAGCCGACAAAGGCACTTACCCATTCTACATGTTGAAGGAAATCGACGAACAACCAAACGTGATGCGGAAGTTATCCCAAGTTTACTTAAACGATGCGGGTGAACCAGTGATTAATGATGATTTAATGACTGCGCTCAAAGCCGCTGACCGGCTCTATATCGTTGCCGCTGGGACAAGCTACCACGCTGGTTTAGTGGGTGCCAAGTTATTCGAATCACTTGCTGGGGTGCCAACTGAAGTGCACGTTTCATCTGAATTCGCTTATAACCAACCATTATTATCGGCACACCCATTCTTCATCTTCCTGACACAGTCTGGTGAAACTGCCGATAGTCGTGAAGTGCTCTTAAACGTCAACGAACAGCACTTCCCAAGTTTGACGATCACGAACGTGCCAAACTCAACGTTATCACGGGAAGCAACTTACACGTTATTGCTCCATGCTGGTCCAGAAATCGCGGTGGCTTCAACCAAAGCTTACACGGCCCAAATCGCATTGGAAGCAATTCTCGCCAAAGCTTTAGGCGTCGCAACCAACCAGCTGGCTGCGGATGACTTCGATGTCAAACAACAACTTGCACTGGTCGCAAACGGGATGCAGGCTTTAGTTGATGAAAAGGATACGTTCGAGAAGATCTCGAAGGACGCATTGTTGAATACGCCAAACGCCTTTTACATCGGCCGGGGCTTAGACTATGCCGTTTCACTAGAAACTGCTTTGAAGTTGAAGGAAATTTCCTACGTGCAAGCGGAAGGTTTTGCTTCAGGTGAACTCAAGCATGGGACGATTGCCTTGATTGAAAAGGATACGCCAGTTATTGGGATTATCACCCAGAAGAATACCGCTGGTTTGACGCGTTCCAACTTACAAGAAGTGGCCGCTCGGGGGGCGAAGACGATTACGATTGTTACCGATAACTTAGCCAAAGAAGGCGACACGGTCATCTTACCAGCCGTTGACGAACGGTTGACGGCCTTGTTAAGCGTCGTTCCTGGTCAATTACTCGCTTACTACACGAGTTTGAACAAGGGCTTAGACGTTGACAAGCCACGGAACCTTGCCAAGAGTGTTACCGTTGAATAACTCATTAAAATAAAAGTGTGTGGGCACCAGGAAACGTCATCGGCAGTCGTCCGATGGCGTTTTTTGCTGGGGTAGCTACGGACCAGCAACGGTTTACAGACTAGCATCAGCGATGAATTTGGGCTTATAATGGAAAGAACCTGATTTTGTGATGTATCGGGCTACGATGGTGGGATGACCACCGTTTGATTAGTAGTTGCGAGTTAATCGGCAGAATCAATTGGATAGTTGATGGTTTAGAAATCGTAGACCATCGGGTAAAGTTTAAGTAACTAGTAGAGGATGAGGTGAATCGAGTGGCAATCAAGTTAATTGCGACGGACTTGAACGGAACGTTATTGCACCAGGACCAGCAGTTTGACCGGGTACGCTTCAAACGGGTCTTAGCAGCGTTGAAATCGATTGGTGTGTCATTGGTGTTGTCGTCGGGGAATCAGTACGCCCATTTACAACAGTTGTTTCATGATGTGATGGCAGATAATCTGATTGTGGTCGCTGAAAACGGGGCGTCGATTTATGCGCAGGATCAGTTGATTTTCGACGGCAGTTTGTCCACAAAACAACAGCGCCAATTTGTGACGGTCGACCGCCAACAGCCATTATTCAAACAGGCGTACGTCATTCTAGTCGGCAGTCACGGCTCGTATACTGAAACGGGGGCGCCGGCCAAATTAGTGGCGATGGCGCGTCAGTTCTATGATAACTTGGCATTGGTTGACGACCTCGCGAAAGTGCGGGATACCATCAAAAAAATTAGTATCGCAACGCGTCCGGAAGCAGCTGCAGCACTGGTAACGCAAGCTAACGACTATTTTGCCGGGCAATTGAAAGCCCATGATAGCGGCTATGGTGTCGTTGATTTGGTCGCTCAAAACGTCGGCAAGTTGCCAGCGATTCAGTTTTTAGCCACTAAGATGGGACTAACGGCGGATAACATCATGGCCTTTGGTGACGGTGACAATGACGTCCCACTGTTGCAATACGCGACGCACAGTTTTGCGATGTCAAACGCGCCAGCAGCCATTCAAGCGGCCGCCAAACACGTGACGATTGTGGATAATGAACATGACGGGGTCTTAGCGACAATCGAGGCACAACTACTGAATCACTGATGGATAAGTGGCTGTGGAGACCGATACTAATCGTGAGTGGATTGCGTCGAAGCTAGATTTCACGTCGCGGTTCGTGTTTAACGGTGGTTATGATTATGTTGTGAATCAGCTAATAAATAAAACCTTGGCACGACTGGAAAAGGTATTCTGGTCGTGCCAAGGTTTTTTAGATTGTGATTTAAGCCTCGCCGCCTGGGTCTCATTTTAGTGGTTGATGTGGATAAAAGAACTGATGGATACCATAGGCGTTCAGTGAGACTAAGCGCTGCTTGACCTCCTCGAGGTTCAGTCCCAACTCGCCAGTAAAATAAAGCCGGTAGAAGGTCAGGTTGTTGTGAATCAGAAAGCTTGAACAGACCTTGGCGTCGACTGCCGACAAATGGTAGCTGGCTTGAATCGTGGCCGTTAACCCATCTGCTACCGCGGTCTGAATCTTGCGTGACAGAAAGCTGTAATCGTCGTTGAGCAGAATGACACGGTTAAAGGCTTCGGATTGACGAAAATAGGCGACGAGCCGGTCAAAAATCAAGCCTGGTTGCGCAATGGTTTGTTTGAAGTCCTGGGGGTCGATCAGTGCAAGAATGTTATTGGCCCCTTCTTCAACGAACGTTTCAGCGAGGTCGTCGATGGTGTCAAAGTGCAGATAGAACGTCTTACGATTGACGTTAGCGACGCTGGTGAGCTCTTTGACGGTAATGTCACGATACCGCGGGTACTTGAGCGCTAAGGTCCGAAAAGCCGCCTTAAGCGCTGCCTGTGTCCGTTGAACGCGTAAATCAGTCGTTGGCAAATAGCACGCCCCCTAAACGTCGTAAATATTCGTAAAACGATAAGCCGTCTGGTAGGTCACGGGGACGTTTGGTTCAATGATAATGCTGCCAAACGCCTTATGATGAATGGCATCTGGGAGTTTTTGTGCTTGCAAAGACAGCCCCAGCTGGGAGCGCATTGGTTTACCACCATTGAGTCGGTAGCGGTCGTCACGGTAGTTCGTGGCGCTCGAAACCACGACGGCTGGTGCATTCGTCCGCATGGTTAATTTTCGCCCGCTGACCCGGTCCAACAATTCGACTTGTGGATAGGGGGTATCGTTTAACACGAAGCCGTGCCGCAAGCCACCTTTGATCTGAGCAATTTGTGGACCGATTTCGGTGCGATCGCGGAAGTCAAACGGGGAGCCGGTGACCCACGGTAGCTTGCCCGTTGGAATATCATGCTTGTTCAGTGCCGCGTATTCGTCCGCGTTGATTTTGAGAATCTGATGGTCAATCAATCGTTCGGCATCGCCGCTGAGGTTGAAATAAGTGTGGTTGGTCGGGTTGAACAGGGTCGTTTGATCACTCTTGCCCGTGTAACTAATGGTAAACTTACCATCATTATCCAGCACAAAGTTGGCGGTGATGGTCATCGTTCCTGGATAGCCATTCTCACCGTCTAACGTGATGTATTGCATGACCAAACCAACCTGGTCACTGGTGTGTAGCTTGCGTTCAAGAAACCAGGGTTCAAAGGAGATTTGTGGCATATTACCGCCATTCAAATGGTTTTCGCCGGCATTTTACGTTAAGTCGTATTGCCGCCAGCGCGCATTCTTGATGACACCTGCGACCCGGGCGACCGTCGCCCCAAAAAAGGACTGTTTGTCGATATAGTCCGCGCCTTCGTCGAATCCAAGAATGATATTGGCAAATTTGCCATCCTTATCATGGGTGCGAATCGCCGTGATGGTCGCGCCCCAATCCATGATGGTCACACTCATGTGATGATTATTAACTAATGTATAATAATTGATACCGTTTTCTTGATGCTCTAGTATTTTCATAACACCCTTACCCCCATAACGCCTTCCCGAGTAACTGCCTACTTTTAGTATATTTCATTAGTAATGAGATTGCGAACGATAACCGTCCTGGATGTCGGTGTGCCGCAATTGTTTTGGTAGTGATTTTTAAATGAGTTGAATATCAAAATGGGTGGGGTGGCAATCAAGGGTGATCCGCTGAGATCCATTGGAAATAGTACAGGCTAGCGTAAACCTGCAGTGATAAATTCGTCCTCGTATACTTGATTCCAGGTATGCTAAAAAAAGACGTGGCAGGACGGTGCTCATTTATGTAAATAGGTAATAATCTCAAACAAAAATACTTATTGTTTTCCACTGCACATGCTCACGATTAGACAATATCAGTAACGGCCGTACGTTAAAGAAAGTCAACTAATAAATGGCAGGTCTAGTACCGCGGGCGTATGACTGTTACGATGCGATTTAACAGGGACTTAGCCATCAAACTGAAATAATTTATCTATTTATTTCGACTAACTGTTGACAACGCTTACAAATTCGCTTATTCTTAGTTTGTAAGGTATTTAGTTACCTTCTAATCAATTCTCTTTCTCTCTTATGCCGACCACTATCTGCTTGGATAGTGGTTTTTTTCTGTCCAACTTATGATATTTGGTGTCCAACTAATTTGACACGAATCATGATTAAAGCATGCTGCTTTCAAGTTCAAAAGCAGCCAGCTGAGCCCCGCTGGAAACAAAGCGAGTTAGCGTAAAACTAGTAGATAGACGCGTCCTACGCCAGCTTCCAGGCATTCTGGGCAATGCCCGTGACGTGGTGGACACAGATTTAAGCCGAAAACCACGTCTTAAATACTGGTCTTTCACTAACCAAGCACAAGACGCTTGCTAAGTGAAATTTCACCACTTGGCCTTGCCCAGAATACCTTCCAGCCGGGATAGTATTCGAAAGGCGGATGTATGCGGCCCAACTTTTTGTTGGATTAGTCGTTGGTTCCTTAGTACGAGGAAACTTTGATATTCAACAATCAGACTGGTTTCTAACAATCGCTAAACTTCCTTACCATGTTTCAGATTCTCGGACAAGCGACTTCACTGAATTTGTCAAAATATTCTCTGTTCGTCTGAGATAGCAAATTTTCGAACTGTAAGCGAAGGCAATTCTATCGACTAATTTCAACACCCGGTACCATTTAAATTAGTGAATAACGTTCAGGAAATCTTCTTAGTATACAAATGACACAAAGCATCATCGATACCAATTGAAAGTTTGCATGAAGGCCCGGCCTCCTAATATTCAATGGTCAATTGCACCAAGATAGGTGGCCGTTCATCCGCCATTCGAGCGGCTTCCCGACTGTAGGGGCTGGCTGACTAAGACGCGCCCCGGCCGACGAACAGGAATCCACTAAGTAAGTGGGCTTTGACACCGTCGCTGGCCCTCGCTATACTAAAGTTTGAAGTGAGGGATGACAGTTGAAAAATCATGAAGTGTTAGATTTGATTCAAGAGATTACCCGTAATGACGGGACAACTTACATGGAAATTGGCAATATGTTGATGAATGGTCGTGCCGAACTAGCTGCTGAACGGGGATTCATTAAGCAGGTCCGAATTTTGCAGTTGAATATTCCACATTCGACCCACGTGGTGAAATATGAGCAGTACATTAACGAAACCTTTACAATCCCGGATGAGAGTATGGATCATTGGGAAGAATGGACGAAGACACCGGAAATGCAAGAAGAAGTCGATATGATTTTGAAAGAAAACCATATTGGTTAAACGAAACACACCATCGTTCAGTGCATTACTGGTAGCAATTTAAGGGCATCAGGTGACAGCGTGTTGAATGAGTCGCTTCAAACGCTGCGTTACAGGACATTCAACAACTCGATGCTAATTTAAATCAGAACCTAAGGAGAGTCGCCACAAGCAGACAGCGTTACGCTTGTGACGACTTTTTTGGGTGCCGTTGGGCGGGGAAAATAACTTACAAATCAAAAAATCCGTGGTATTATCGTTAAGCGTGCATAGGAGGGTGAGCCGTGACCGAATCATTATTACAATTTATTCAGAATCATTTTCAGACGCGTTTTCGGTTTCGCAACGGCTTTGAATCACGGTTAACCGTTCAAATTTTGACACGGCTAATTAGTGAGCATTCGGAAAGTTTATTATTAACGCGCCCAGAAATCGAGCGTTTGGCGGGGTGTTCCCTAGATGCGCCAGAACTGCGGCGCGAGTACTTCCCGAAGAGTGAAATGACGTTGTTAGAAACGGCGTTAGACGAGTTGACAACGCTCAGTGTCATGATAGTTCAAGACCAGGGACGGACACGTTATCCGTTGTTTCGGAGTGTCCAACTTGACCAAGTTTGTCAGCGCATCGTTTTTAATTTGAATTTAGACGTTTTACCCCAATTAACCAGTTGGGCCCAAGAACTTCAGCAAGAACAGGAGCGATATTAAGTGGCAAAAAGTGTGATTGAAACCTTACAAGACCACCGGACTCGGCGGCTGTTCACGGATGAACCCGTCAGTGATGACCAGTTAGCCGAAATTATCACGACGGCGCAACGGATGCCGACCAGTCAGTATTTACAAGCGTATAGCTTGATTGAAATTACCAAACCAGCATTGCGGCAGCAATTAGCTGAGATTACCACGATGCCAACGGTCGGCGAACATGGCCGACTATTCGTGGTATTAGCAGACCAGCACCGTAACGTTCAGTTGGCACCGGGCGCAACTACGCGCCAAGCGCTCAGTGAGTTTGATCGGTTCGTCGGCAGTATTGAAGATGCCACGCTAATGACCGCGGCAATGGTGATGGTGGCTGAAAGTCTCGGACTCGGGACGGTCGTGCTGGGGTCAATCAACAATGATACGCAAGCGGTCATTGACGCGTTGAAGTTGCCCGACTTGACCTTGCCAGTATTTGGCTTGCAACTGGGACATCCGGCTGACGTGCCAGAAGTTAAGCCCCGACTAGGTCTTTCAGCAGTGTTATTTAAGGATCAATATGCAGAACCGACCACGTATCAAGACGAGTTGACTCGTTTTGATGGCGTGTTGAATCAGTATTACCAACATCGTAGCAGTCATGCTCGGACCGAACATTTAGCCCACATGACGGCCGAAGCGACCCATTCAGCGGCCAAACGTCGGGAATTCTTGAATATTGCGCGTCGACAGGGGTTCTTACCGGAACTAGATCACTAGTTAACGGGGGCAACTTGTTGCGACTAAGCGATATGAATCAGTATTGAATAGACCTATAAATTAAGCGTTTGAAAGCCACGTCATCGAAGTTGAATCGATGGCGTGGCTTTTTGGCATGCTGTATGAGCACTGATAGGAAGCGGCAGAGACGATGGCGTTTATTGGTGAAGCTTTCCAGGCTGATGATGAATGACTTCGATGATCTTGTGACAACTAATAACATCGACGAATAAGCTTTTAAGTTAAAATAAAATTAGTTATTCAAAAAACTCTCATTGTATTATAATTTAAAGCAAGCGTGATTCTGCCAATTCAAACGGATGCTTGTTTTAGCGTTTCAGACGCGAACCAGTTTCAACCGGCATAACTGTCCGTTGTGAGCAAACGCTATTGGTGCAATAGTCAATTGGCAGTATCCGGCAAACATAATCATTTTTTGAGAGGGGGAATGACGATTGATCAATCCGAATTTTAGTAAGCTGGTCTTTGGGCGGGCCATCGGTAATGCCGGCGATAGTATTTACATGATTGCGATGAACTGGTTTATTCTCAAACTAACCGATAGTGCCTTGTGGATTGGCATCATGAACGCAGCCATTGTGTTGCCAGGCATTCTATTGTTTTTATTTGGGAGTACGATCGACAGGCATTCCAAGCGTCGATTGCTGGTGGCCGTTGAGTTCTCACAATTAGTGGTCGTCGTATTATTGATTGTGGCGTTGCTGGCGCACGTTAAGCTAGCGGGCGTCTACGTCATTTTGGTCTTCATCGCGGCGTTGTTCGGCTCCTTGGCCTATCCCATTCAAGACGCCTTGGTGCCATTGATTGTCAAAAAGGATGAACTGGTCCAGGCACAGGAATACATGTCGATTGCTTACAAGGGGACCGACTATGTGTTTAACGCGTTGTCGGGGTTCTTGATTGGGTTGTTGTCGGTACTTGGAATCCTCATTGCGGATGCAGTCACCTTCGTCGTGACGGTCCTGACGTTTAATCGAATCAAGGTGCACGAGCCGCACCACCAAACTGCCGAAACGTCTGAGCCTTACTTTCAACAAGTACTGGTCGGCTTCAAGATCATTTCGAAAAATCGATTATTGGGCTTATTGACGTTTTCCAGTGCCGTTTTGAACTTCTTTTTCGGTGGGTTGAACACGTACGTGGTATTATTTGGCCGGCATTTTGGTGGTTCAATCTATTATGGAATTTTGGAATCAATGTCCGCAGTTGGGACGTTAGTGGGGATGACGTTGTTATACCGGAGTTTAAAACGATTGTCGGTTCGCGTTGCATATCTGATTGGCAATCTAGGTTGCACGATATTCATGTTCTTGACGGTCGTCACATTCAATCAATTTTGGGCGTTTGCGGTGGTCTATTTAGGAAGCTTTATTTTCCTAGGCTTGACCCAAGTGTATGAAACGCCAATGATTCAAGCCAGTGTGGCCGCAGATCAACTTGGTAAGGTCATGACCAGCTTTTATACCCTGGTCTCCATCACGCTCCCGTTAGGTTCAATCGCCTTTGCTTACCTAGCCGACCGCTTCGATTTACGACTCTTTCTCTTCTTATTCGGCGTATTCGACGCCGTGGTGTTCCTATTATTCGCGCTCAGCTGGTCCTTCAGTCGGGTGGATGACTTGCAATTATAATTAATTTGGCCGGTATACATATGGGGCTGTGGTCAAATGAAAATCGGCGTTCCAACATCAGTGATTGCAATTGATGTTGGGACGCCGATTTTTGGTTAGTGTTTAAATAATTGCGCCGCTTTCACGGCTGTTTGCCAGCCCTGATAGAGGATCGTGCGTTGTTCTTCAGACATCTGGGGCTTGAAAACGTGGCCAGCTTGGTGAATGGCTTTGATTTCAGCTAAGTCTTGCCAATAGCCGACTGCGAGCCCTGCTAAAAAGGCGGCCCCGAGCGCGGTGGTTTCCAAGTCAGCGGCCCGAATGATTTCGACGTTCGAGATGTCCGCCTGAAATTGCATCAGCCAGTCATTACGGGTCGCACCGCCATCGACCATCAGTGTTGGCATGGTGATGTGGGCGTCGTGTTTCATCGTGTCGATGACGTCGCGGGATTGATAGGCCAGCGATTGGAGCGTTGCTTTGACAAAATCAGCCCGGGTCGTGCCGCGGGTCAAACCAAAGACGGCGCCACGAGTCTCAGAATCCCAGTACGGCGCGCCTAAACCAGTGAAGGCGGGAACGACATACACTTCGTCGTGACTGGTGGCTTGACGGGCCAGCGTTTCAGATTCAGGGGCCGTTTCAATCAGTTGCATGCCGTCGCGGAGCCACTGAATCGCGGAACCGGCAACAAAAATCGAGCCTTCCAGGGCGTAATTGACTTCGCCGTTGAGGCCGTACGCAATCGTGGTTAGGAGATTGTGGTCGGAAAGTTGCGGTTGTTGGCCGAGATTCATCACGGTGAAGGCGCCAGTGCCGTATGTATTCTTGACCATGCCGGGTTCAAACGCCATTTGACCAAATAAGGCGGCTTGTTGGTCACCAGCCATCCCACTGATTGGAATTTGGCTGCCATACAGCAAGTAATCCTTAGTTGTGCCGTAAATTTCAGAGTTAGACCGCACCGTTGGCAACATCGCAGTTGGAATTCGCAATAGGTCTAGAATCGTCTGGTCCCATTGGAGATCGTGAATGTTGAATAGCATCGTCCGACTCGCATTCGTGTAGTCGGTGACGTGCGTCGTCCCCCCAGTGAGTTTCCAAACCAACCAAGTATCGATTGTCCCAAAGAGCAGTTCGCCCTTTTCCGCACGTCGTTGGGCACCCGGAACATGGTCTAAGATCCACTGAATTTTAGTGGCCGAGAAGTAGGCGTCGGTCACCAGACCAGTGTGGCGATGAATCAGGTCCCCGTATCCGTCGGCGATAAGTTGTTCAGCCAGTGGGGCAGTTTGCCGGGACTGCCAGACGATCGCGTTGTGAATCGGAAGTCCGGTTTGTTTGTCCCAAACGACCGTTGTTTCCCGCTGATTCGTGATGCCAATGGCTTTAATTTGATTGGGTTTTAAGTCAGCTGAGATGAGCACGTCCGCAATCGTTGATGAGACGGCGTTCCAGATTTCAGTCGCATTGTGTTCGACCCAGCCAGGTTGGGGAAAGTATTGTGGAAATTCACGCTGGGCCTCGGCGACCTTTTGACCGGCGTGATTGAAAATAATGGCCCGGGTACTGGTGGTCCCCTCATCGATGACCATAATATATTGCGCAGACATAGTTGTTCCTCCAAGTTGTTGAAATCGATAACATCAAGTTTGAGTCTAGCACGCTTAAGAAAATTTGTGAATAAATATCAAAAACTTAATAAAGCCGGCAGGAGTGCTAATCTAGCTGGATTTTTGACGGCTTCACCCATACCAATCCGGATTGATGGCGTAAGGGCTACCATCGCCAATAGATTAATAAGTCGATTGTACAAGTGTTAGTAACGGTATTGAACGAAGATTAAGGAATGTTTGAAAAATAGACCAATCTGATTATAATGGGGAGTCATATCATTGAGAAATGGAGGGTTCCCACCATGCAAAAACACCGATTTTATTTAAAAGGCTCGGCCGCGGAAGTCGCCTGGCTCAATCGTCAAGCAGACGCTGGCTATCAACTCGCCGCCATTCATGGATGTACGTACCAATTCGAAGCGACGCCAACTGCGAAGCACGTGGTCGCTGAATACTTGCCAAAGACGACCTTAGACCTGATGACCCCCGTCTTCAAACCGTTCGCGACCCACGTCTTTCACGATGATTTGGCAGTGGTCTATTCCCCAGTGACACCGGAGCAACGGGTGGTCAATGATGATGCCCAGTACCGGTTAGCCGCTTATCGGCATGCGCGGGACGTCGCTCTGAATTGGCTGAATGGCTGGGTGCTCGCCATCTGGTTACTGATGAGTGCCGCGATCGTCTTGAGTTCTCAATTACAGGCGACACCACTTTTGACGCGGATTTTACTGACTAGTCTGGGTCTGGGCGCCGCTTTGATTGTCTTAGGAATCGTGATTGGTGCTCGCGCCGCATTGCGCTGCCACCGCGAAGTTTGCCGCTTGATTCAGGTGACCGGTGATGACCAAGATACCTGGAAACCAACTTTTCACGTGCTATTCAAACGCCAAGCTGCGTTGCCAGATACGGAGCAGTGGGCAGACCTGGGTCAGTGGCAATTAACGATGCAAAACCAGCAGGGCGATTATTATTTTGATTTAAGAACGACTCTGAGTGAATTAGAGATTCGCCGCACGATTGCCAAGCTAGTCGCCGATAAGGACTTTACCGTCATGTCGTGGCTTGGTTTGTATTCCATTTGACCATTAAATAAAATCAATATGTGAAATTAGTGTGAATTATTTTAATAAACGCTTGTGTTTTATCAAAAAAGCGTGTATAAATAACGACATAGACATTGCCCGGTAGTTCAGCGGTAGAATAATTGACTGTTAATCAAGAGGTCGCTGGTTCGATCCCAGCCCGGGCAGTTGCTCAATGTCATGAATGGTTGTAGCGGTATCTTCAGAGATACCGCTTTTGTCGACATCATTACTAACCACTACCGGAAAATGGTGGTTAATCGGATGTCCCGTAGCTTTAGAAAGTCTTAATTAAAAAAGTTCTGACAAACCTTGACTATTCTTGACTAAGCTCGTATACTTACTATATAAAAGTAAGTGGTGTAATGGCCCTTACTGAAACTTAGGAGGAATTCATCGTGACAGTAAACTTATATTATTCAACGTCCAGCAAGTCCAGTCGTAGTGCGCGCGCATGGTTAGTTGAAAATAACATTCCATTTAATGAACGCGACATTATTGCTAATCCTCTGGATCGCGATGAATTGAAACAAATCCTCCGGCTCACTGAAAATGGCTTCGAGGACATCGTTTCAACGCGTTCTAAGGCTTTTAAAGCATTGCACATTGATTTGGCGGACTTAGGTTTTAATCAGTTACTAGACCTATTAGTTGAAAAACCACAGCTACTCAAGCGGCCGATTATCTATGATGGTCGGCGACTCCAAATTGGGTATAACGAAGAAGATATTCGGGCATTTTTGCCTCGCTCAGTGCGTAAGTCTGAATTACGCGAAATTCAACAAAAACTCTATGATGACGACCAACAAGCAGTTGGCTAACCTTCATCATAACGTCGTTACAACTCGTAGCGGCGTTTTTTTGTTTACCATCAACTCGGCTAAGAAGACTAACCTCAATGCCTGCCTGAGTTGCAATTGCGAGTGACATTGGCCCGCATCAAATGCCGCCGTTCCTGGTATATCAGCGATTGGAGCCGCTGACACAGGGTGAGGCTTAACTAGTTGCCGTTCGACCAAAATCAGGATTCAAAAGGCAAATGATTTGGTAAGAAATGGTGAATTGTGTACAATGTAAAAAGAATGAATAGGAATGGAGCGCATCAACATGAGTGAACAAGACCAAACTGCTTGGGCGATTCAAGCATTAACAGACCTGCGCACGGCGGATAATCAAGTCGTCATCGATAGTGTCATCAAAGTGTTAGATGACCAGCAAGCTGAAATCGAAAGCTTACGCGGATCAATGGAAGGGCAGCTCTGGAGCCCGACTAGTTGGCATCAGGACCAACAAGCCCGCCACGCCGGTCAGGACAATTCTAAAGCTTAAGTGATCAAGCTGTATCAGCGGGTAACACCAGTAAAGCTTGGTCCTTGACCCCTGAGCACAGCATCAAAAAAGTCGCGACACGTACTTGTGAAAAGACGTGTCGCGACTTTTTTGTATGCCGATTTAGTTAGTGGCCATTTTTACTGATTCGTTGCCAACCGGCCCTTGCGCAGACTGACCGCGTGCACGATCATCGCGATGACGGCACCGATTAGAATGCCCAGCGTATTGGCAACAACGTCGTTAATATCACTACTGCGATTGATGAGCCAGTGCTGCGACATGAAGTATTGTAAGCTCTCGATGCCGGCGCTAATCAATAGGCCGGTCATGCCGATGCTAATCAATGAGCGTCGCTGGAATCGCCGTTTGAGCCCCCAGCCTAATGGGATGGTCAATAAGATGTTTTCGAGAAAGCCCAGGCCATGGAAGTACAGTCGCGTCAAGTTGACCTGACCAAAGCCCGCTGGCATGACGTACAGTGAATGACCATCAACGGACAGTGGTGTGAATAAAATCACGCTCAGTCCGAATAGGTAGGCGAGTCCGAGTAGTCGTAGACCACGCTGCTTCGCGTTACGGGTCGCAATTAAGATGACTAGGCAACTGACCGTTGTCAGTAATAAGATAAACATGAAAGGTTCCCAGCGCATGCCAACCACTCCTTTTCTGATTTAGGTGACGGAATTCGTCATCTGCTTACCCTTATCTTAGCGGAAGTGTCTGGAATGAAGTAGTTTCAAGATCAGCCTTAAAGAACCTTTTATGGATTTAAACAAAACCTAAGCAAATCAGTGTTGATGGCGAATGGATGAATCATCTGTTTGTCAGCGTTGGCTTAACGTTGACAAACAATCGAGTAGCGGATGAATCGGAGCCAGCACAGTTGATGAATAAACACGCAACCCGATGGCAATCCGGCGACTGTTCCTAATCAGGCCCGCTTATTGCGTTTAACAGTCAGCGCGAGTCCAGCCACTAGTACGATGACAACCAGGCTAAACCAGAGTGCGATTTGAGTTCCGACCGTGGTTTGAAGCTGGCTGGCGGCGTGTGGGAGGACGGTGGCACCAAATGTCATCAGGACGGCCATGATGGTAGTTCCCAGTGACCCGGCGTATTGTTGCAAGGTGTTGAACAGCGCGTTACCATCGCCAATCAAGTGCGGTGGCAGTTGTTGTAAGCCATAAGTCAAGGCGTTGTTGAAGAGGCAGGCGAATCCAATCTGGAAAATCACGAAGCCGCCGACAATCAACGCGATTGACAGGTGACGAGCGGTTAAGGCCAAGACTAACGTCGCGAGCACGATGAAACCACTCCCAATGAAAAACGGCAACCGTGCGCCTCGCCGGTCCATCAATTTACCAGCAAATGGCGAGATGATGGCGGCGCAGAGACTACCCGCCAGCAGCATGAGGCCTGAAATCAGGGCGTTTTTACCTAAGACTAATTGGGCGAAGTTCGGCAGGAGGAAGGTCATCCCAATCTGAATGAACTGAATCAAAAAGTAAATCAGCAGTGCGCGTGTGAAGTCGCCTTGTTTGAAAACGGTCAGGTTGATCAGCGGATGTGACGCTCGAGCAGCAATCATGATAAAGCCAATCAAAGCGACAATCGCTAGGAGAAGTGGCAAGCCGACATAAATTAGACTGAGACCGTGGCTGCTGAAGTTGTTGACGCCAAACAGCAGGCCAATCAGGGCAACGACGATGAGGATAAATTGGCGGCCAGGAAAGGCTAATCGTTGTGGGGCGTGCGGCTGTTGGATGGTGGCTTGTGCAGTGACCAACCACGCAATCAGACCAAATGGTAGGGTAATGCCAAAAATCAAGCGCCAAGAAGCGAGTTGGGTGACTAAGCCGCCATACGTGGGGCCGAGTGAAGGGGCCAGGGCAATTAGCATGCCCGCCGTCCCAGTGAAACGGCCTTGGGATTCAAACGGAATTTGGGTCATGATTTGTGCGAAGACCAGTGGCAGTGCAAAGCCAGTCCCAATTGCTTGAATAATCCGGCCTAGCAGCAAGACCCATAGTGAGGGTGCCAGGGCACACAACAAACCACCGAGGACAAAGGCGCTACCGCCAATGTTGATAATCGTTTGCCAGTGAAAACGCGCTTGGATAAAGGCGGTGATCACCATCGTCGCGGCGACCGCTAACAAGTAAGCCGTGGTGACCCACTGCACGGTTTCGAGTGACGTGTTGAACTGGCGCATGAGTGTCGGGAACGTCACGTTCATCGACGTTTCGACTAGAATACCGCAAAAGGCGAGACTCGCTGCGCCAAAGATGGCGGCCTTGGTCCGCGTCGTGATTTGAGTTGAATTTGATGACATATAAAAACCTCCAGTGATCAAGGCCAGCTCGTTTCTGATGTGAAACGATGCTTTTCTTGGTCAACGGAGGTTCCGTGGCAAAGATATACAAGCATTTAAAGACGACCTTGTGTCATAATTGATTGCTTTAATGATGCTTTAAGCTTAGCATAATCTTTTTTAGATTGTCAGTAAAACTTACTCACTAACTTTTGCGTTTTGTTCAGCCAAGTTGGTTAAGTGTTCGAATAGGATTCCTTCACGCAAGCCATTCTGGGAGAATATCATCCGGTCAGAGTCTAGGAAGCGCATCAGACTGATGGCAGGGACCATACCACCGACGATAATATCGGCTCGGTCCTTGGCGAGCCCCGGAATCGCAGCCCGACCAGCCGCATCTTGTGCGATGACGGTATTAAACGTGTCGTAAATCGCGTTATCGCGCAGTCGGTAGCCATGAATATCCTCAAAATTCAAAATATTGCATTGGCGTCGATTGATTTTCGCTAACGTCCGGTTACTGCCACCTAAGCAGACGAGTGGCAAGTTCAAGCCGTTGCGTAACCACCAGACGCTATTAAAAATTTTATCAACAAAGGTCATCGTTTGGAATAACTGACTCGCGCTGACTTGGTCATTGAGGCCAAATTTTTCAGAGAGGCTCACCGCGCCAATCGGGAGGCTAATCAATTCCTTGGCCTGGCCATTGGTGATCAAGACGAGTTCGCAGCTACCACCGCCAGTATCGACCATCACACAGTTAGTCGTGGGCAGGGTGTTCACAACGCCGAGATAGTCATAGTAGGCTTCAGTGGTGCCCGGAATCACTTCAATATCCAGCCCGACTTCACTTTTGACCCGCTTGAGGAACTTCTTTTGATTACTAGCTTTACGGGTCGCAGCCGTGGCGACTGCTTTAATTGTTAAGTTGGGCAAAGTTTCGTAGACGGCCGCAAAGGATTTGAGGGCCGCAATGGTGCGGTCGATGGCATCTGGTTGTAAGGTCGGTTTGTCCGTCGCGTTTTCGTTAGCGGATAGCCGCACCATCTCCTTTAAGCGGTGCGTCACGGTGTAACTGCCATCTTCTTGAATCTGCGTAATCGTCATTCGACACGAGTTAGAACCTAAGTCAATGACCGCGAAATTTTCCATTGCTAATCATCCTCTCTATCTAGATCTGAAGCGTCTGGTTCGTTTTTAGGGCTCATCATGGGAATAAACTGGTGGGCGTTACTTGTCGGTGTCGCTTCACCGTGATCCTCCTTGACGGCTTGTTCAGCTTCCTGAATAAACGTGGCTTGTGAATCGAGCACTTCTAAGCCTCGACCATCGACGCGCGTGTACGTATTGTCTGGTTGTAAAATCCGGGTCTTAACGGTATCGGCCCACATCGTCGCAAAAATGTTCATCGCACGGTGACTGATTTCGGGTTGCAACAGTGGAAAGAGCAATTCCACCCGCCGATTCAAGTTCCGTGTCATCATGTCCGCACTCGATAGGTAAATCTGCGGTTCGCCGTCATTACTGAAATAGTAGATTCGACTGTGTTCTAGCAGCCGACCGATAATCGAGTGAACTTCAATATTATCTGAGACACCTTTGATACCGGTCCGTAAGCAACAAATGCCCCGAATGATCAGCTGAATTTTAACGCCCGCATGGGAAGCTTCATAGAGTTTGCTAATAATTTGCGGGTCAGATAACGAGTTCATCTTCATCTTAACGACAGCTGGCCGTCCCGCCTTGGCAATCGCGATTTCATCGTCAAGTTTTTCGTTGATGAAGTCGCGAATGCCATCTGGTGAGATGTGCAGCTTGTGGAAGTACGGTGGCTCCGAATAGCCGGACAACATGTTGAAAATGTTGGAGGCATCGATGCCCATGTCAGTATCCGCGGTGAACAGCCCCATATCGGTATAAAAGTGGGCGGTGACGTCGTTATAATTACCAGTTCCCATGTGCATGTAGCGCTTGATACCTTCGTTTTCACGACGTACGACTAACGCCAACTTGCAGTGGGTCTTGAGGCCAATCAAACCGTAGATGACGTGACAGCCCATTTCTTCAAGTTTCTTGGCCCAGTGAACGTTGTTTTCTTCATCAAACCGGGCCTTGACTTCGACCAGTACCGTGACTTGTTTGCCATTCTGCGCCGCTTGTCCGAGGTACTTGATGATTGGTGAGTCCGCCGAGACCCGGTACAAGGTCATCTTAATGGCCAATACATCGTTATCTTCGGCAGCTTCGCGGATGAAATCGACCACGGGTTTGAAATCATCATATGGATATTGCATCAAGATGTCATGATCCTTGATGAGGTCAAAAATCGAACGTTCACGGTATTTCGCCGGGTAGTACGCACGATATTTCGGGTAGTTCAAGTCGTCATGACCCTGGACCGCTTTAACGAGCTTGGATAAGAAGGTCAAATTGAGTGGCCCGTTGATGACGTACAGGGTACTTTCACTAATGCCAAGCGCTTTGGCCAAACGAGTCCGTTGATGCTTACTCATGCTTTTTTCAACTTCCAGCCGCATGACTTTACCACGTTCACGCATCTTCAGTTGTTTCTGGACTTCTTTTAACAGGTCAGACGTATCTTCCTCAGCAACGTCTAAGTCCAGATCCCGCATGACCCGGTAGCAGCTCGTCTCCTTGACCGTATAGTTGATAAATAGGGAACCGACAAACGCCTTGATGATTTCTTCAATCAAAATAAACTGATTGGGTTTGCCAGGTAAGACAACGACCCGTGGAAAGACGTCTGGGACTTGGACGGTCGCAAATTTGCGGTCCTTTTTATCACCATTTTTATAAATCCGTAGCGCAATATTTAAGGTGTTATTGCCAATGAATGGGAAGGGCCGTGAAGAATCATCCGCCATCGGGGTCAACGCCGGGTAGAGTTCATCATCAAAATAATTTTTGACAAACGTGTGTTGTTCTTCATTTAAGTCCGCCATCGTCAACAGGTGAATGTCATGTTGTTCTAGTAACGGCAACAGAGAACGATTCAAGGTGTTATATTGCCGTTTGACCATTTCATGCGCCTTGTCGTTAATGGCCGCGACCTGATCAGCGGCGGTCAATCCAGCCGGGTCCGGCTTAGTATAATTGACCGACATTAATTTGCGTAATGACGCGACCCGCACCGTGAAGAACTCGTCGAGGTTGCTCTGTGTGATGCCTAAGAAGCGCACCCGTTCGAGGAGCGGATTGTCCTTATCGCGGGCTTCATCCAAGACACGATAATTAAAATCAAGCCAGCTAAGTTCACGGTTGGTGTAATAACTTTCTTTGTGATAATTCATTTTAACGAACCCCCCGTTGTTTGATGACTGGTGTTAAACCAAAGACTTCTTTGAAAAAGGCTGCTTTTTGAGCGAAGACCCAATTCTCTAAGAACAGGTCGTCGTGGGCAAAGCAGGTGATGATGACGCGTGGATTACGAATCGAAACGGAGATTTTGTCGACTTTTTGTTTGCGACCATCATCGAGTGCGTCCGCAATCCGTAAAATCGCTGACAGTTTCGAGACTAACAACCGCTGTTCGACTTGCAAGTTGGCAAAGTGCCGAATATCTTTCGAAGGGGTTTGTGCGCTGTGATAACGTGAAATCAGCGCGACAATCCGTTTTTCAGTATCGGTCAGACCCATTAATTCAGTTGCTTGTAAGATGTAGTCTGAATGTAGGTAATGTTGATGTGGATCGACATAACTCCCCACGTCATGAACGATAGCGGCAACTTGCAGCAGTAACCGGTCACGTTTGCCAAGGTGGTGCAGCGGCTTTAATTGGTCGAATAGGTGTAATGAGAACTTCGTGACCAGGTCGCGATGCTTCGGTTCAACGTTGTAGCGGTCGGCAATATTCTTGGCCGCGGTAACGATTTGGTCGTTGAAGTTATACTTCTTATAGCCCAGCTTAATGGCTTCTTGGATAATCAGGCCATCGAGGACCGTGACGTTACCCAGCCAAATCTTTTCGGCATTCGTGAGCTGAAGTAGTTCGTTGATCAACAGTAGTTCCGGCACGATCAGGCGGACATCTTCCTCGTCGACTTCGTATTTATCCATTAAATACTGATCCGAGGCGTTGATGACGTCATCGTATAGTGCTTGAAAATCAGCCTTACTGAGTTCTTCGACCCCGGCTTTGGATTGTTGTTGCCGAAAGAGGGTCGCAAAGGGTGCCACACCTAACATCACGACGTTACTAGGTTGGTCGCGATGCCCAGGCAGGAAGCGTCCGAAGTCAATAATTTGACTAGAGATGTAATCATCAAGCACTTCGACATAATTAGGCACACTCGATTGCAAGTTTTCCAGCACTTCCGCAATCCGAACGGGTCCCAAGCGCAGACTGCGTGAATAAATAAAGTTACTCTGGTCGTAATGTGAAATACCGACACTCCCGGAATTGATTCCGAGGAGGTAAGTCGGTTTCGTAATCATTTCCTTAAAACGTGGAAAGTGGACGGCAATCGCGACGGAGCGCAGATAAGTTTCCTGACTACTGGAGAGCCAGTCGATTTTGAGGCCCGTGCGCACGAGTAACTGGTCTTGAATATAGTCGGCGTTATTGGCGGATGATAAAGACCACGATCCCCATAAATGGTAGTCCTTAACCCCGTAATCGTTCATAATCTGCACGAAGCCACTCAACGCTTGTGCGGCCTGTTCCACTGAATCATAGCCGATCGTATGCTGATCGTAAATATCTTCCCCAAGTGAAACGTCGGAACGAACCCGTTCGACTTGGCGGAGTGTTCTTAAATTGACAATCGACAATTCAATACTTTGAACGTTGATCATCATAATTCCAAATAATTTTGCTGCCATGGCGATCCCCCATTTAATGAATTCCTGACCCCGATTAGGTTAAAGTCATGTAATTATTTTTAGTTTAACACAGGTTGAGGTTAGTTAAATTAGTATTTTACTAGTACCAGCGTTAGCTAGCGCTTCTAGGTTATATTCGAAAATTAAGATTAAATCGACTTGTCTTGAGCGGTGTTGGTGCAAATGGACCGGGTATGATTAAAGTTCGTTAGTTTGTAGGGTCAAAACCGCCAGCTCAAGCCCGCTGGAAATAAGGGCAAATTAAAGTAAACCTGCAGTGGTAGGCGCGTCCTAGGCCGGCTTCCAGGCATTCTGGGCAATGGCCGGAACGTGGTGGACGCAGATTTAAGCCGACAACCCACGTCTTAAATACTGGTCTTTCACTAACCAAGCACAAAACGCTTGCTAAGTGAAATTTCACCACTTGGCCTTGCCCCGAATACCTTCCAGCCGGGATGGTATTCGAAAGTCGGACATGTGCGAACTTAACTTTTTATTAGATTAGTCGTTAGTTCCTTGGTACATGGTCATTTTAATACTCAACCATCAGACTGGTTTCTAATGATAGCTAGATTTTCTTACCCTGTTTTAACTTTTCAAATCAGTGGTTCCATAGAAATTGTCAGAAATTCTCCTGACCGCTTGAGATAGTAAAGTCTCGAAGTATCAACGAAGGTAATTTTATCGACCAAATTCAAGGCTAGTATCCGTTGAAATTAGCGAATAATATTTAGGTAATCTTCTCAGTACATAAATGTTGTAATGCGCATCGCTTCCAATTAAAAGTTCATCTGAAAGACTCAATACTTAACATTCAGTGGTCAATTGTACCTAGATAGGTGGTCGGAATAAGGCGTGCACCGGCTGACGAACAGAAATCTAACCCACGCGCCAGTAACTAAAAAGGGCGTGGTTCAGCAGTAACGAGTACCCTGAACCACGCTAGCGACAGTTATAAAATCTCGTGATTATCGATAATTAGTTTGTTCAGATGTTTTTCAACTCGTTTATCGGCTGGTGGTAATTGCATATAGTCGCCGTACATCCGCGTTAGCACGGCATCATAAGCTTTTGGCACGTGAACTTGAAGTGTCTCAAACGGCACGGTCGTCAATTCAGTTAATTCACGATAGGACATGATTTCTTTATCGTAATCATACTGTGACGCTAAGTTTTTGTAGGTCCGTGAGTCGGATTGTTCATACAAACGCATGTATTCTTCGCGCTCCTGCTTGTGCCGGTTGACTTCGGCGAGCTGTTCAGGCGTGTGTTTGCTTAAGATGTTGCGTAGCGGTGTTTTGACAAAATTATAGTTGAGTTTGAGCAAAATCGCGGCATCCGTTAACTTATAATGAAGCATCTGTGAGCGGCGTAAGGCCTCGTCATTAGGAATCTTGTCGAATGGAAAAATATCAACGAACACGCCTTTGAACGCGTTATTGACGTTATTCTTTTCTTCGATATAAGTGTTGACGTCCAGTAACTTCATATAACTGAGGGCGTAATCTGGATCCGAGGCGCCCGTTTGGAGAAAATACTGGTTCGGGTCCAGGTGACGATTAGCGACGGCGATAAAGCGCTGGTAGTCGCGACGTCGCATGCCAATGTCGATGTCATCGTCCCACGGGATGAAGCCGTGATGGCGGATGGCACCCAGTAGCGACCCGCCAATCAAAAAGTAGTCGATGTTTTCAGCGTCACAAATATCAATGACGACTTGCATGAGGCGTAATTCGACGCGATGTAAAGGTGTCAAAGGCATAGTTTTCGTCTCCGTTTCCGTAAGCGGTTTATCATACTTCAATCATACACTTAGTCACTGAAAATTGTTAGGGAGGATGCTTAACAATGTGAAATGCGGGTAATTACATGCAAAATAGTTAAAGGCGTGATATATTCGAACAAAAGTAATGAAGTGATGGTGATCGCGATGAATAATGACGAATTAAGCAAATTGCTAAATGATTATTTTGAGGCATACCAAAATACAACTAAAATTATGATGGACTTGGTGGCTTGGCCATTAAGTCAAAATAAGCTGTCGTTTGAACAATTTTTGATTTTACGGCGGATTGCGACCACTGAAGACGTGACGCTCAACGATATTGCCATTCAGCGGCAAGTGACGCGCAGTGCGATTTCACGGCAAGTTAAGTCGCTATTGATGCAGCATTACGTGTTCCAAGTACCGGATCCACGTGACCGGCGTCGGCTGTATCTGCATTTAACGGAACGTGGGCAACAAGTTGAACGGGTCGTCGACCAAGCAATTACGCAACATTTTGATCACTGGGTCAATCAGTTAGGGGCACCGCAAATCGAGCAAGTCCTCCAGATGATGGAGACGTTTAGTCAACAGGTCACTGACTTGGGCGAACCGCAGTCACACCCCGTCCTTCACTAGGTTCTACTGAATCTAAATGGTACTGAGGTGAGTAGTCGTCTGCAAGTTATCATAGTAAGTAGGAAAAACATAGGCGCGACAGGAATTTATAACTGAATTCTTGTCGCGCCTATTGTGTTTGGACTGCTATTTAAAGTGAGCAGGACGTATTCGCTGTGGGGACGATCCGTTTGAACCCGGAATCGTGCTCATGAGACTGCAGCGAGACTCATGAAAGTTGCAACGACTAATGTGGATCTAGCCAATGGTCGTTGCGGCTAACTTAGTGTTTAAAAAAGTTATGGTACACGCCTTCGCAAGCTTCCAGGAACATCCCGATGGCCATCAAATACATGGCGAGCATGTTTTGCATGGTGAAGACCAGGTAGAGTAAGACTGCATACAGTACCAAAAAGAAGACTGCGGTGAATTTGGAACCAGCCATTCAAATCACCTCTTAAATCAAATTTTGATAAGTGGCTACATGTCATAATGGCGGTTCGGTCTGATGGCTAAAGCCGACATTAAAACAATGAACACGCTTTAATTAACTTTATTTTAACGCAAGCTTTAATGAATTGAAAATCGCATTTAATTCGAATGATAATTATTTACCGTTCGGTTATTGCATTTAATTGGACATAATGATACGATTAAACACGTTAAAAGAACGAGTAAACACGAACGTTTACAAATGTGCAATTATCATTTAAGGCGAATAACTGGAGGGAATCATGAATAAAATTGCGGCATATTTTAATTTTTCAGAATTGAAAACGTCAATGCGGACGGAAGTCTTGGCCGGATTGACGACTTTTGTCTCAATGGCTTACATCCTATTTGTTAACCCAAGTGTCCTGGGTGCATCAGGGATGGATAAAGGGGCGGTCTTCACCGCCACCGCATTGGCTTCAGCGTTAGGGTGTTTACTGATGGGGTTAGTGGCGAAGTATCCCATCGCCATCGCGCCCGGCTTAGGGGTCAACGCCTTCTTTACGTATTCGGTGGTTATCGGGATGGGTGTCAAATGGCAGACCGCACTTGCCGGCGTCTTCATTGCCGCTGTTATCTTCATTATCATTACGATTTTTAAGTTACGGGAAATGATTATTGATGCGATTCCCCGTGATATGAAGCTGGCAATTTCTGCTGGGATCGGGTTCTTTATCGCCTTCATCGGGTTACACGGTGGTGGTTTGATCGTGGCGAACAAGTCCACGGTGGTCGGCTTAGGTTCATTAACCGTTGGGACGACTTGGCTGACGATTTTTGGCCTGATTGTCACGTTGATTCTGATGAGTCGCAAAGTACCCGGTGGGATTTTCATTGGGATGGTGCTGACGTCAATCTTGGGCTTAGTTACTGGCTTAATTAAAATGCCGTCGACAATCGTTTCAGGCGCCCCTTCATTAAAACCAACTTTTGGGGTCGCACTGGCGCACATTGGTGACATTAATTCGTTACAATTAATCATTGTCGTTTTGACTTTCTTATTAGTCACGTTCTTCGATACGGCCGGCACGCTGGTCGGTTTAGCCGAACAAGCTGGTTTTATGAAAAACAACAAGATGCCGCGGGTCGGTAAAGCCTTGATGGCCGATTCGACTTCTATGTTAGTCGGTTCAGTGCTTGGGACTTCACCAACTTCAGCGTACGTTGAATCTTCCGCTGGGATCGCCGTGGGTGGCCGCTCAGGGATGAGTGCCGTGGTTACTGGTGCCTTATTCATCTTCGGACTGTTCTTCTCACCACTGTTAAACGTGGTCACGGACCAAGTTACGGCACCCGCTCTAATTATCGTTGGGGTCTTGATGGCACAATCCTTGAAGCAAATCAACTGGGAACGCTTTGAAATTGCCGTTCCTGCCTTCTTGACTGTGATTGGGATGCCACTGACTTACAGTATTTCTGACGGGATCGCATTGGGCTTTATCGCGTATGTCATTACGATGGTGGCCACTAAGCATGCTAAGGAAGTGCACCCATTAATGTACGTGCTCTTCTTCGTCTTTATTATCTTCTTATGGATTCTAAACGTCTGATGATGGACCATGCTTCATCATTGATTTGAATATTATTGAAACCTGTGTGAGGCGGGTTTCGTTAAATTGGCAGTCATTCCCAATTGGGGAGGGCGGCCAATTTTTTTGCGTGCAACTATGGTGATCATTTAGCGTAACCTATGATTAAAACGGACATATGTGTACCAGCCTTTTGTTGGACGAGGATGCAAATTAGCCGATGAACAGTAGGCTGACACAATGGCACGCTTTAATCATGAAGTAACATTCGACCTGAAAAATCAAAGTAGTTAAGCGCCAAAAATCAAAACTTGCGCGTTGTGCTAGTTATTCTTTAGCCTTAAAGATGGTTAAATCATGACAATTTGGCGTACCGTTCGTCAGCCGATGCGCGCCTTAGTCCGACCTCCGGGGCTGGCTGACAACGCTGGAACAGGGCGGACATCGATTTGAACTCACGCAGAACCCCACTGCGCAATTTCAAATACGAGTCTTCTTCTAGCCCGGGAAGACCACCCGGACAAGAAGAACTTCGCCCTTGAGCATTGTCCGGCGGGCCGGCCAGTCGGGAACCCACTCGAATGGCAGATGAACGGCCACCTATCTGGGTACAATTGACCACTGAATATTAAGTGACTGGTCCTTCAGGCTGAGGCTGATTCGGTACGAATGGTGACTGATGGCAATTAATTACTGAGAAGATTATCTGAATATTATTTGCCCATCGCAAGATTACAAATTTCAATGTTAACTAGTGTTGAAATTTGTAGATAAAATGACCTTCGTTTAGAATTCGAGACTTTGCTATCTCAGTTGACTAGAGGAAATTCTGATAATTTCAGTGAAACTGTGTGTCCGAATTATTAAATTATGGTTTAGAAAGCTGAGCAATCGTTAGAAACCATTCGGATCGTTGAATGTCAAAATGACTGTCTACTAAGAACCAACGACCATGCCATCAAAAGTTGGGTCCGCACATGTCTGCCTTTCGAATACCATCCCGGCTGGAAGGTGTTTCTGACAATGCTAAGTGGTGAAATTTCACTTAGCAAGCGTTTTGTGCTTGGTTAGTGAAAGACCAGTATTTAAGACGTGGGTCGTCGGCTTAAATCTGTGTCCACCACGTTCCAGCGTTGTCAGAAATGCCTGTAAGCCGGTGTAGGACGTCTCCACAACAGCAAGTTTACGCTAAGTCGCACTTTTTCCAGCGGGTCTCAGCTGGCAGCACTTGAACTTAGAAATTGTCATGATTTAACCATGATTCATGACAATTCTGGCTGACAAATTACCTAGCACAAAGCGTAAAACTTGCCTAAAACTTGATGGTCGTCAAGTTAACGGTCGCAAATGGCGACTATACTACAGTCATGCAATCAGGAATTAGCGTGGCAATTTAACCGGATTGTTACTGAAATAAATGTAAGCGAAATCATTGGCGCTAGCATGAATCATAGATAGATTTCAACGGATAAATCAAAAAAATTCAAAAAAATGGGTGAATTTATCTAAAATTCAAAAAAACGCCTGAACCCTTGATGTGAACGCTTGTAAACCGATAGAAAGTTTAACAAAATTCACAATGATAGATAAAATCTATTGATAAAAGCGTTTACATTTGTGGAATTCGTGATTACAATAAAGTCGTTAAGTTGATAATTAATTTATATATACATGAGGAGGACATTACTAATGGCTAAAATTAGTGGTTCAGATGCCGTATTACAAGTAATTCAGAAGTGGGGCGTTAAACATATTTATGGTTTGCCCGGTGGTTCATTCGATTCAACAATGAATGCCATCTATAATCAACGTGAAACGTTGAAGTACATTCAAGTACGTCACGAAGAAGCTGGTGCGATCGCCGCTTCCGCTGATTATAAACTGACGGGTAAAATCGGTGTCTGCTTTGGATCCGCTGGCCCTGGTGCTGTCCACTTACTGAATGGGTTGTACGATGCTAAGGAAGATGGCATTCCAATGTTAGCCATCGTCGCACAAGTCCCAACTAAGCGGATGAACATGGACTTCTTCCAAGCAATGAACGAAGAACCAATCTTTGACGACGTTGCGGTTTGGAACCGGACGGCAATGACGGCCGAAAGTTTACCAATGTTGACTGATGAAGCGATTCGTCAAGCATACGCCCACAACGGTGTCGCTGTTTTAACGATTCCTAAGGACTTAGGTTGGGCTGAAATCGAAGACAACTTCGAAACCAATGCTAACTTGCACACGGTCAACTACCCAGCACCAACGGCTGAATCAGTGGCTGATGCAGTTAAGTTGATCAAGGACGCCAAGTCACCAATGATTTACTTTGGGATTGGTGCCAAGGACGCGGCCGAAGAATTGAAGGCCGCTTCTGAAAAATTCAAGATGCCACTCGTTTCCTCCGTTTTGGCTAAGGACATTATTGAAGATGACTATCCAGCATACTTAGGTTCAACTGGTCGGGTCGCACCAAAGCCAGGGGCCGAAATTGGTTTCAGTACCGACTTGATTCTCTGGGTTGGGAACAACGTACCATTCAGTATCTTCCTGTTTAACAAGAAAGCTAAAGTTATTCAAATCGATATCGATAGCGAAAAGTTTGGTAAGCGTCACCACACCGATGTTGCCATCGAAGCGGACGCTAAGAAGTCATTAGCTGCCATCAACGCCGCTGGTGAAGCCCGTGAAGCCTCCGCATTCTACAACGCAGCGGTTGCCGACAAGCAAAACTGGGATAACTGGTTGGACGGTTTGAAGGACAGCACCGAATCACCAGTCCGGGCAGAACCAATCTTTGATGTTTTAAATGAAGAAGCCAGTGACAAAGCCGTTTGGGCCGTTGATGTTGGTAACGTCAACATTAACTTCGAACGTTTGATTCGGATGCATGGTGACCAAAAGTGGGCGACTTCTGGGATCTACGCAACCATGGGCTTTGGGGTACCAGCTGCCTTAGCTGCCAAAGTTAACTATCCGGACCGTGATGTCTACAGTTTGAGTGGTGACGGTGCTTTCGCGATGTTATCAGAAGAAATCTTGGCTCAAGTCAAGTACAACTTACACGTCATCAACGTGGTCTTCAGTAACGAAACGTTAGGCTTTATCGAAGCTGAACAAACTGACGACAGCCATCAACCACTATCTGGTGTTGATTTGCCAGATACTGACTGGGCAAAAGTCGGTGAAGGCTATGGTGCCGTGGGTTACACGGTTCGGACTAAGGCTGAATTCAAGCAAGCCCTTGAAGATGCCAAGAAGACCGACAAGCCAGTCGTAATTGACGTTAAGTTAACACACGCAATGCCATTTACGACGGAACACATGTACTTGGACGATTCATGGCAAGATAAGGATAAGATTGCTGAATTCGTCAAGAAGTACGATGCTCAAGACTTGAAGCCATTCAGCTATTTCTTGAAACAAGCACAAACGAACTAATTCGGTTATTGAACAAACAAAGGAGCACGCGACTTTCGCGGCTCTTTTGGTACATAGCATCAAACGGGTCACCGTTGAACGGATGAGACCGCACTGAAGCCATCCTTGAGGAGGAATACACGCATGCAGGTAATCAAGCTCAATCAGCAACAAGTACAACACTTGACCGCGCAACCGCCACTAGTTTTAGCGTTAGGATTTTTTGACGGCGTGCATCAGGGGCATCAGCGTGTGATTCAAACGGCGCGCAAAATTGCGCTTCAGCGGCACTTGCCCCTAGCTGTCATGACCTTCAACCGGCACGCTTCACAGTTGTTTCAGCCGCAGTCACCATTTCGTTATCTGAATACGCTCGACCAAAAAATCAAGCACATGGCGGCGCTAAGAGTCGACCGGCTATACGTGACTGATTTCAATCGCCAGTTTGCTGGATTAGCACCGGCAGATTTTGTCGACCAGTATTTGGTTGGGCTGAATGCTCAAGTGGTCGTTGCAGGCTTCGATTACACGTTTGGTCAGGGTGGTGTGAATGGCATGACGGACCTGGCTCGACTGGGTGCGGGGTCTTTTGAAACGGTCACGGTCGACCGCTTAGCTAATCAGCAACTAAAGGTCAGTTCCACTCGGATTCGGGGCTTAATTGCGCGGGGACAACTCGAACAAGCCAATCAATTATTAGGCTATGACTACGAGACGACCGCAACGTTGAACCCGCAGACGCGTGAATTGACATTTAAAAACGTCAAGCAACAGTTGCCAGGTGGCGGGGATTACCGCTGTTGGTTGGTCGGTGACCACTACCGGCAACAGGTCGTCATTCGTGTCTCAACGACCGCTCCAAACGGCCAGATCATTTCGCCGTATCAATTACCAGCGGTCATGACTGACTTGACGGTGAGCTTACAGTGGCGCCAACAAGTCGCTGCTATGACGACACCAGCTCTGGCTGCTTGTCAGCAGTCGCTCCTCTAAACGTGTCTTTCTAGACCGACGCGGGGTCGGCTGTTATGATAGAGAGACTTTACTGAACAGCGTTTAAATGGTCCTCCTGATGACGAAACGGCCGCGGTAGAGACTGACGATGAACCGATTCAAATTAGTGGCTGCGGGGGCGCACTCGTAAGTCTGGCGTGCGTTTATAGGCGTTGTAATCACTTTATTGAACAATAACTCATTCTAGATAGAAACTGGTCGTGCACACACAACTGCCAACCAGTTTTTTTAGCTTTAAAAATTCACTTACAAAAAGTAAGCATATTAATTGCGTTTCCACTTGGAAGCGATTTATAATACGTTTGTTAAGAAAATTAAACCAATGAAATCAGTTGGCTTAAATGGTGAAGGGATGGGATAAAATGACAAAGATGATTGCAGGACAGGCGTTAGTAAAGGTGCTAGAGGCATGGGACGTTGACCATATCTACGGGATTCCCGGCGGTTCGATCAACCATACGGTGGAAGGCCTGTACCTTGAAAAAGCACACATTGATTATATTCAAGTGCGGCATGAAGAGGTTGGCGCACTGGCTGCGTCTGCGGATGCGAAGTTTACTGGCAAAATCGGGGTCTCGTTTGGCTCAGCTGGTCCTGGTGCCACGCATCTATTTAACGGTCTGTATGACGCCAAGATGGATCACGTGCCCGTCCTGGCATTAGTCGGTCAGGTCCCACAGGCGACCATGAATACGAACTATTTCCAAGAAATGGACGAAACGCCGATGTTTAGTGACGTGGCAGTATACAATCGGACGGTCACAACGGCTGCCCAGTTACCATACGTCATCAACCAGGCGATTCGTGAAGCCTATCGTCAAAAGGGCCCAGCTGTCGTTATTATTCCTGAAAATCTCTCAGCAGAAGAAATCGATTATGAACCCGTTTCAACGCCAAATACGGTCTCTGATACGTTTGAACAACGGGTCGACCCGCAAGCCATTACGGCAACGATGAAGCTCTTGAAAGCGGCTAAACACCCGCTAGTTTACGCCGGTCGTGGTCTGTTGGGCGCGAAAGCGGAACTGGTCAAGTTTAGTGAACAGTTCAATCTGCCGGTGATGAATACGGTCCCAGCAACGGGGGTTATTCCGACGAATCATCCGAATGCGATTGGGACGTTCGGACGGCTCGGTTCCAAATCCGGCTTTGAAGCGTTACAACACGCTGACCTGATTTTATTCCTCGGTTCAGAATTTCCATTCGCGAGCTTCTGGCCTAAGGGTATCAAGATTATTCAGGTCAATAATAATTCGTTTGATATTGGTAAGATGGTCCCAATCGACTACGCGGTCATCAGTGACGCGAAGGCGTATCTGCAAGCGATGATCGACACTGGCGAAAGCTTGCCCGAAACGGCTTGGTTGACGACCAATCGGCAAAACAAGCGCAACTGGGATGACTGGCTCAAGCAACGGGCTGCGGATGAATCCGATGGCCTGGCCCCTGAAGCAGTCATGCAAAAGGTCGCCACGATGGTCGGTCCGCGGGATACGTACGGTGTTGATACCGGGAACGTCTCGGAATGGGCAGTCCGGGGCTTGCCAATGGACCACGAGCAGCGGTTTGCGTTATCCGGTCTATTTGCCACGATGGGCTTTGGCCTACCAGCAGGGATGGCTGGTGCATTGAGTGTGCCTGATAGTCAAGCTTGGAGTTTCTCCGGTGACGGTGGTTTTGCAATGGTCGCACCAGATATTATTACGGAAGCTCGTTACGGTTTGCCGGTCATCAACGTCATCTTCAGTAATCAACGGTTCGGCTTTATCTATCGGGAACAAGTCGACACGAAGCAGCATTTGTATGGCGTTGATTTGACCGATGCGGATTGGGCCAAGGTCGCGGACGGCTTAGGTGGTATCGGCTTCACCGTTCAAAATAATCAGGAAGTCGAGGACGTCTTTGACCAGATCAAACAACTGCAGGCTAAGGGCAATCGCAAACCAATCGTGGTCAATGCCGTTATCAAGAACGACGACCCAATTGGCACGGCTTATATGCCACTGGACCCACAGTTATACGGTCAAGAAGCGGTCGACGAATACGCCAAGGCCAACCACATTGATATTGAGCAACAACCGTCATTAGGCGCGTTACTACGGGCGCAGGGCGATAACCTGTAAACGTGAGGACAAGCCGAGGATGGCAAAAGCCACGAGCATTTAAAAATGTTCGTGGCTTTTTATCGTGGTGATAAAATTAATTATTTCTGATTAAAACTACCATCTTCAACGTCGCGGATGAACTGCTTCAAATGGTCAAAGTAGACTGGCGCGTTGTCGATCATGTGGTGGTGACCACCATTTGGCGTGGTGACGAGCCGTGAATTTGGAATGTCACGGGCCATCCGCCGTGCTGAAGCAAGTGGCATCGTTTCGTGTTCACCAAAGGTCAATAGCGTTGGCACCTTGATGTTGTGAATCTGGTCGCGAATATCCCATTCCTTTAATTTACCGGTGATGACGAATTCATTGTCACCTTGAAAGGCGTTGTAGACCGGGGTCGCGGTCGTATTGATCAAGTGCCGAATGGAAGCGGGTTGCTTACGATCAACGTAGCCGGCGTTCAAAACGTCGACGTATTTCTGGTATTGTGGATCGTCCCAGTTGCCTTCCGCTTCTTTTTGCTTCATGTAGGCGACAGCATCAGCAGGTAGGGCTTCTTCACGACACTTGTTGACGTTGACGACGTATTCTTCGATGTTGTCGACCATGCTTGAAATAATCGCACCCTTTAAGTGTTGGCCATATTTCAACGCGTACATCATCGTGAGTGCGCCACCCCATGATTGCCCAATCAAGTAGAAATTGTCGAGACCTAATTTTTGCCGGACTTCTTCAACTTCATCCAAGAAATAGTCGTAGGTGAGGTATTTCTTAGCGATTTCTGGATCGGAGTAGTCGGGTTGGTCGGAGTACCATGAGCCCAGTTGGTCGTACATCGAGACTTGAACGCCCAAGTCTGAGAGCTCTTCACCGAAGTTTTCCCAGTATTCGTGATTGCCACCAGGGCCACCGTGGAGGCAGAGTAATTGAATATCGCCTTGTCCCTGCGTGTTCGTCCATAAATGGTAGCCATTATCTAACGTGATGATTGTTGTTCCTTGCTTCAAATGATCACCCAATTTCCTATATATTAATTGTTATCTTACCACTGTTAAGTCAGTAGGGTCAAAAACGGTTGACGGTTGGATTTAGGCCGACAGTAGAAAGTGGGAGCGGCTACGTTGGTGGTGACGAAGTGCAATTGTGAGTTGGTGTTAATTCGGGAGTCTCGCTGAGTCGGCGATGTTGACCAGTGATCATTTCTGATAACTTGCTGTTGGGTAAACGGGGACGCTAGTAGGGGTAAATATTACTGAGAGTTATAACCAGCATAATGCAGGTTATATAATAGAAGAAAACGGATTCAATTTTGAACTCAAGTGCTCGAAAGAAAGCGTTTAGGTCGAATTGTTGACGTGGCCCTCAAGTCAACATCAATGCTGAATCGTTCGCAAGTAGACTAGCCGGAATCGGTGGGCTAGTGCAGATTGCTGATTAAATTTTTTATACCCGCAACAATCCGTAACTGCACGGCAATCGTCACAAAAATTGTGTACAATTGATTTGACAAGCGGTTACATTTTCAGCGATAATAAGGAAACTGATGATTGTAGGAAAATGTAATATTACATTTTTAGGAACCAATTGCAGTTGGTTAACCGATATGAAATAATGGGTTAACTAATTAGAAATGAGTGCGATCAACATGTCAAATCAAGAGACCATTTTACGCTTGTTGATTCAAGCCGCCCCGGACTATTGCTCCGGTGAATGGCTCGCGCAGCAACTCGCCATCAGTCGACCTGCAGTCTGGAAATGCATTCAGCGACTGCAGCTCAGTGGACATCAGATTGAAAGCCGGCATTACCGTGGTTATCGGTATCTGATGTCTAATCAGTTGAGTGCGCCCGTCATCGAACAGGGCCTGCGCGACCTGCCACCATTTAAGTTGATCGTTCGTTCAACGGTTGATTCGACCAATCGAGACGTCAAACGGTTGATTAGTCAAGGCGTCGTGACTGTTCCGACCGTCGTCATTGCGGATACGCAGACGGCGGGGTACGGACGGTCTGGACGGTCATTTTATTCACCGGGTCAGACCGGCATTTATCTGAGTATCGGCTTGCCAATCAACGACCAAGCGTCCTTTGATGCGGGGCTGTTGACGACGAGCACCGCTGTCGTTGTCGCACAGACCTTGCAACAATTGTTCAAGGTACCGGTTGCGTTGAAGTGGGTCAATGATGTGCTGGTCAATCAACACAAAGTTGTCGGTATTTTGTCGGAGGGCACGACTGATTTAGAAACCGGGCAAATGGATGCAGTAGTCATCGGTATCGGTATCAATCTAACCACTGCGGCTTTTCCGGATGAGCTAGTGACGAAGGCGGGGGCGGTGACCACGGGCACTACGGATGTCACTCGTAATCAGGTCATTCAAGTGTTACTACATCGTTTCTTTACCAGTTATCCGACCTATCAGCGTGGTGATTTCATGGCTGAATACCGCCGACTGTCGATGGTGATTGGTCAATCGGTGACGTTAGCCAGTGGGCAACAAACGTACCAGGGCCGTGTGCTCGACATCGATGACCGCGGGGCGCTAGTGGTGCAATTAACTAGCGGTCAGGTCCGCCACTTTACTTCCGGCGAGATTACCAAGGTCAACCTGCAGACTGGTGGTTATCGCGGTTAGCGGGTTTGTAAAACTAATTAATAAATTGATCAAACGAATGCGGAGAATATTTAAAAATATTTTTGTATTCAATGTTTTACGGCTTCATACTGTTGTATAGTAGTAGTTAGTGACTGATTATGACAAGACGGTTAACTACCGTTAAATTCAGTACTCAGTCAGACGTACCAACCTTAAATTGTTGATAGTATGGGAATGACAAAGGATGAAGTAAAGGACTGACGTCAATTTTAGTTATAGTGTAATTAAGTTGGGGATTATATACATTTAACCAGCATAATAAATAAAGTGGTTAATAAAAATAATTAATGAATTTTAATTAATGCTGGTCATTGCGGGCGTTTACATATTATAGTAAAGGTACCGGGACGCTAGTTGGGTAAGTTAATCATTGAGAAACAATTCAAGGGGTAATCGAAATATGAACGAAAATTTGCGGAGCGTAAATATGAGCCGAACAATGAGTCGGATGAACCGACACCGGATGAATCCACGGCGCTACATAACGGGTTTTGATGGCATTCGGACACTGGCAGTGCTAGGGGTGATTATTTACCATTTAATGCCAGCATCGTTGCAAGGTGGCTACTTAGGGGTGCCCATCTTCTTCGTTGTTTCTGGTTACTTGATCACTGATATTTTATTACAAGATATTTTAAGTCGTGGCCATGTTCGAATCTGGCGCTTTTTAGGTCACCGGATGCGGCGGCTATATCCGGCGTTTGTCACGATGTTGTTGGGGACCACGGCGTATATTACCTTGTTTCAGCGGTCGTTACTGACGAATATTCGGGCGACGGTCCTGACGAACTTGGTCTACGTCTACAATTGGTTTGAAATCAATCACGGACAAAGTTACTTTGATCGGTTTAATGGTGAATCACCATTTACCCACCTGTGGTCACTATCGATCGAAGGACAATATTATTTATTCTGGCCATTAATTATTGGTGTATTAATGGTGATTTTCAAGAAACGCTCCCGGGTCTTTTGGTTCATGATGATTGCAGCTGGTATTTCAGCCATTACGATGGCGCTGTTGTATGACCCAGCGAACACGAACCGGGTTTACTACGGTACTGATACGCGGATGTTCGCCATCCTATTAGGTTCCGGATTAGCCTTTATCTGGCCTTCACGTGAGTTGTCAGCTGACATTGCGAACATCAATCGGGTGACCTTAGACATCGTCGGTGGGGCTTCGTTAATTGCAATTATTTGGATGTTTTTCCAGATGTCTGGTCAATCTGACTTTACGTATCGCGGCGGGATGTTGATTTTCACGATTCTATCGACGATTTTGGTGGCGACGGTTGCGCATCCAGCCAGTCACTTGAATCGCGTGCTGACCAATCCGCTATTCAAGTACGTTGGTCAACGGAGTTATGGGATTTACCTGTATCAATTTCCAGTGATGATTTTTTACGAATCCAAGGTCAAAAACATCGGTGATCACTTGTTGCTGAATAGTTTGATTGAAGTTGCTTTGATTTTGATCGTGACCGAATTGAGTTATCGCTTTATCGAAAACCCAATGCGTCACTACGATTACAGTCGCTTGTTAGTTGATCTTCGCGACTTTATCCGTAAGCCAAAGTTCAACCGCGTGACGACCGCCATCACAGTTGTGACGACCGCCTTGTTCGTAATCACTGCAGTTGGCTTCGTCCAACAACCAAGCAAGGCTGAAGCTAACGAGAAGACTGAGTTGCAGAAGACGATTGCTGCTAATTCTAAGGCTGCGGATAAGAAGAACGCAGCGGCTTTGAAACGGCAAAAGGCAGCTCAGGCTGCGGCCGCTTCACATAAGAAGGTTGCTACCGAGAAGATGGAAACCAAGCAGGCTGAAGCCAAGTTATCGTCGAAGCAGAAGCAAGTTGAAAAAGAATACAGTTTGAAGCCACAAGTCGTTTTAGCAATGGCGGATACTGATTTGACAGCGATTGGGGATTCAGTGCTCCTGGATGTTTCCTCTGACTTACAGGACGTGATTCCTGGGACCGTTGTTCAAGGTCGGGTCGGACGCCAGGTCACGGAAGTTCCTAGCATCGTCAATTCATTGAAGTCGCAAGGTCAACTTGCCCACAACGTCTTGCTGAACATCGGGACGAATGGGACGGTTACTAACGATCAAGCCGAACAGGTCGTTAAGCTGATTGGTAAGGACCGGCAGATCTTCTGGGTCACCGCGCACGTACCAACGCAAAGCTGGCAGAATGCGGTTAACGCACAAATCGAAAAGACGGCCAAGAAGCATCCAAACGTTCACGTCATTGATTGGCATGCGCGGGCTTTGAATCACAGCGATTGGTTTGCCGCTGACAACGTTCACCCGAATAACACTGGTAATGTTCAGCTTACGAACTTGATTGCTAATCGGATTGCGGAAGTTAATAATAACTAGTTTGAGAAATCCAGCCTACCGTGATGGGGGCTGGATTTTTTTAATGGTGTAACAATTTTTGAAGTTGATAGGCAACTTGCCTAGATGTTCTATTTTCGGTAACAAAATAGCTGTCGATGTAATTGAAGTCATGAGTTCTTCTGTGGCAGATTTATTGCTACTGCAGGGACTGTAATCGCTCCAGAACCTCTCAATTTTGCGGCGTAGCGTATCGAAAAATCAGATGACGCATTGTGCTAGTTAATTTGCGCCATGAAAAACGTCCCTTTCAGAATACCGTGCGTATTCTGAAAGGGACGTTTCATTAATTAGTGGGTTTTCTTAAGTGGCACATGCAAACGAATATCATTTAAATTCAGTGAGTACTGGAGATCCTGGTTGCCACGAATCGTCATCTTCATGTCGGTCGCGTAAATGACCAGCCCTAGTTGGTGACCCTTGAGTAGGTGGTGGAACAGGGGTTGAAGGTCAACCGCGAAATCATAGAAGACGTTGGGTTGGATGGCCTCGGCATGCCATGGTTGATGGCGGTTTTGCAAATTGAGATGACCCTTCGTAATCATCTTGAAAGGCGTCTCGCCAGCTAGCTTGAAGTCTTTCAAATCGTCTTCGCGCCAGTGGTAGCCTAAGTCCAGTGCTTTCGCTTCCAAGACTTGCGGACTGACGGTCAAGCGCCGTGCTGCGCCAAAGTCGATCAGCATAAAGCTCAGCATCCCGAAGTTTTGATTAACAGCGACGGACCCTTCGATGTGTGGCACGCCAACTAGCAACTGGTCATCCTCGGCTTGCCAAGATTTGAAGAGCAACCGGTGGTCATAGAGCGGATTCAACTTATCTTCTTGCAGCAAGTCACGTTGCCAAGCATCCAGATGATGTTTGTAGTGGTCAAAGAGCTTGTCCGGCAACTTATCTGTAAAGTGGGCAGCCCGTTGGTCGACGGTGTGGTCAGCCGGCACCAGCTCCTTATATTGCACCTTAAAGTCAAGTGCGTCGGTCGTATCTTGCCACCAGTTATCGTAGCCATGCCAAGTCTGCGCGGCCGTGTTGTCCTGAACGAGGACGTTTGGCAGGAGTGCATCGGCGTGGTTATCCAAATCATATAATTTATGACTCAACCATAAATTCATCATATCGGTGAAATCAAGTGACTGTAAATTATTGATATAAATATGTTGGCCCTGATGCAGAATTAATTTTTTAGTGACGGGGACCTGCTGGAGTTTATCCCAGAGGTTCGCCACGTTACGCGGTTTGACGTTCCAGTCGTTCAGTCCGTGGACCATCACGATGTCTGCCTTGATATTGCCGACATTTTTGAGATAGTTCCGTTCGTCCCAGAAGCGGTTGTAGCTTCCAGTCGCGCGGTCCTGATCACGAGTCAGTTCGGCGAGTTTTTGGTCAAACTTGGCCTGGATCTGATGCGCGTCACCGGCTTTTAAGCTCCGAGAAAAGACTTCGGCGGCTAACACATCGGTATCTTCACCTTGGAAGGTATCGGGGGCCACGACGAGCCCGTTATCGCGGTAGTAGTCGTACCAGCTGGAAATGGCGGCTTCTGAAATAATCGTCTTAAGGCCATCAACACCGGTAGTGGCAGCCGCAGTGGCGAGCGTGCCGAGGTATGAACGGCCAGTCATCGCGACGTTGCCATTGCACCACCAAGCGGTAATCGCCACGTCACCATCGCGATTGGTGAATGCTTGACGTTTGCCAGTCAACCATTCGATAATCGCCACGGTCGAGGTGGTTTCATCCACGTCACCAGTTGGGGCCAAGCCGTCGGAATCAATTGAGCCGATTCCAGCCGCATACACGACGGCAAATCCGCGGGCTAAGAAGTAGTCGTTGAGGGTGTAGGACTTCTCACGACTAAAGGTCTCTTCAGCGGTCGTGGTCGTACTTTCAGGCGTCCGTGGTGCGGGTAGTGATGTTTGTTCAGGTTGGTATTCAACGTCGGCATACGTATTGTCATCCGGTTCCTTAGCGGTTAACGGCACGTCGACGTTATGCATTTGAGCCTCGCCAGCATGGTCGTTGATCCCTTGGTTGTAAGGACTAGCCGTGTAAAGTACCGGCACTTTTAGACCAGTGGCGGTTTCGGCCGGGCGTAAGATCTCGACTTTGAGTAAATCACGCTGGCCGTCGTGGTCCGTATCGAGTGGTGCTTCAACGTAGACCACTTCACGAATCAAGGTGTTGGTATCAAAGACGGCTTGGGCTTTACCATTGAAAAACAAGGGCTTTTGTTCGTTCGGTAATTGATAGAACGGGACAAAATAACCGCGGGTCGTTAAAGATTCAATTAATGTTTGGCCATGGTTGCCACGTGTATTGAGTAATAAATACCAGGCGTAATAAAGTGATTCACGGTCAAAAGCGGTGTCACCAACCATTGGTAAATGAATGTCACGCATGGCCAGCAATGGGTCAGCTAAGTCAAAGTCTTGGCCCGGCAAAAAACCGAGCAATTGCAGGCCGACGTTATAAAAAACTTGATTATTGACGATGGTCGCGTCAGCTAACCATTCTGTCAGGGTCTGCTGACTGGTGGCCATGATATTGTTGAATTTATGTTTGAGGCCACTAGCCGTGTGAACTTCTGGTAAGCCCTTCGCCAACAAGGCTTGATAAACGGCAGGCACAGTTGTGAGCGCCGTCATTTCAGGCGTAATAAAGTGTATTTTTTGGAGTTCGGCAATTGCTGCTTCCGAATCGGTGGGCACAATTGCAAATTGATTATTTTTCATAAGTAAATTCCTCATTAAGTATTATTAGCAATATTATACCGCTAATTATGTCAGAACCAAGGTTTCTTACTGACAAGTTTGTCAGGTTGTGGTAGGTTGAATGCAAAGTGAATTATCTAATGGAGGGATCAACATGGCAGAGTTTCCAATTCTATATCAAACCCAGGCAGTAAACGAAGACGGCATCCAAGGGCAGGCCTATGTGCCAGACGGGTTACAAGTATCAGTTTCGAGTCCACTCAAACCGGTCGCCGGCACTAATCCGGAACAACTGATTGGTTTAGCGTTAAGCACTTGTCTGAATGCGACCTTAGAGGCCATCGAAAAAGAACACGGACAAGCGCACCAGAGTAAAGTCGTAACGACGATCAAAATGTCCCGTGACCGTTTTGGCTACCAATTCTTCTTGGACGCAGCGGTGACGATTCCAGAGGTGGATGCGGCGACCGCCAACCATTGGATCGAAATCGCGGAGACCCGTTGCCCAGTCGCCAAACTAGTGGGGGCATCCGCTAACGTGACCATCCATTTGGCCGAGTAAGCGCAGGACGTGAGTTAAAGCGATCTATTAGTCAGAACTGCACATTAGTAATAGCAACATTCAGTCCAACCAACATCTTAGTAAAAGCAACGTACTTAGTCAAAATCACACAATCGTCACAATAAAATAGCAATCAAACAAAACATGGCTTGTGCCGCAACCCGAATTGGTCGCAGTGCAAGCCATGTTCAGCTTAGTGCTGTGAATGCAACTTCATCATCAAATGGTGTAAGGCTGGCATTTGGCAATGGTGATCCGCCATCGTCGTTTGAACCTTGTCAACTTGTTGTAAGGCGAGCTGCTTAGTCTTTTCACGCTCGATTTTGAGCTGCTTGCTTAGTGCCCGCGACTTCCAAAAGCCGTGAACGCCAATCGCAACTGGGACAATGTGCAGCGCCGTCGTAACTGGAATCAACCAGGGATTCTGTTTGAAGAGCTGTAGGACTTGGGTATGGTGTTCGTGGAGATTCTCGTGAATAAGTTTAGGTGTCAACATCGAATCACGCTCCTTTATCATTAACGCTATCATACCTTAAAATGCAACCGTTGTCATTGATACGCTGAAATTGCATGCAGACGCAAAACCGCTCGTTTCAAAGTCAGGTGATGACTTGAAACGAGCGGTTTAATCTTGTCAGTATCAATGTGTCTGTTGGTGCGCTTGTTCTGGGCTCTGAGATAACCTGACAACGTTGGAAATATTTGAACACACGCATCAATCATTGCCAGTTTGACATGAACGGGTACTGTTACCAGCAGGCCAAGCCTAGCATTCACAGTGCCCTAAGCTTCGTCGTCCGCCTTATTCATGCGACTGTGACGGATCCCGTAACCGAAGTAGATGAGCAGACCGAGCACAAACCAGGCTAGTGATGCGAGCCAAGTCTCAGCTGAAAGTTGGGTCATCATGAACAGGCACAGTAACCCCGAGATAATTGGTAAGACCGGATAAAATGGCACCCGGAATCCTTTGATCTGGTTGAGCTTTGGATTGCGCCGGAGTAACAAGATACCGAATGAAACGAACGCAAACGCAATCAGTGTCCCGATGTTAACCAGGTTAGCGAGTTGGTCGAGTGGAATCAAACCACCGAGAATCGAAATGACGATCGTCACAGTCAACATGGCGTTTTTAGGCGCGTGATGTTTGTCAATTTTACCTAAGAACCGGGGCAATAGGCCATCCCGGCCGATGGAATAGAGTAGTCGTGAACTACTGTAAATCATCGTGACCATCATAGTGAACATTCCGGCGAGGGCGCCAATCGAGATGATGCCGGCAACAAAGTTTTGATGAACGAGTTGCAATGCGAAGGCAACGGCATCGTCCACGTTGAGTTGTTTGTACGAAACCATCCCAGTCAACACGCCTGAAACTAAGATGTAGAAAATCGTACAGATCACCAACGTCCCAATAATCCCAATCGGCATATTGCGTTTGGCATTTTTGACCTCGGCAGCGGATGACGAGACGGCGTCAAAGCCCAGGTAGGCGAAGAAGACGACCGCCGCTCCTTTTAGAATCCCCATGCCGCCAAATGGTGCAAATGGCGTCCAGTTGCTTGGTTTGACGTAGAATGAACCGACCAATAGGAATAACACGATAATGGCGAGTTTGACGACCACGATAATATTGTTCAAACGAATCGAAGTCTTTAAGCCGGTGTCAATGATCCAAGCAATCAAACAAACGATTAAAATTGCGACGACGTTAATGTAAGTGCCGTGAGCCGGGTCAAACGAACCAGTAATGGCTTTCGGCAACTTGAGTCCGAAGCCAGCAATGAACGAATTGAAATATGCTGCCCAACCGACTGCCACCGTGGCGACGGCGAGCACGTATTCTAGGACGAGGGCCCAGCCGATGATCCAACCAATCATTTCGCCGTAGACGATGTTGCCGTATGAGTAAGCCGAACCGGCAATCGGCAGCACCGAAGCGAATTCAGCGTAGCACATTGCGGCCACCGCACAGACGATGGCGGCTAGGACGAAGGATAAAATGATGCCGGGGCCGGCCTTAGTTGCGGCGACTGTCCCGGGTAGAATAAAGATACCAGTCCCGATAACGGCACCGATACCCAGCGCAATCAAGTCGACTGCTGAGAGGGTGCGTTCAAAATGACTGTCTTTTTGTAAATAGCGCTCTAAATCTTCTTTTTGGAAGATGCGCTGGAAAATCCCCATAACATGGACCACCTTTTTGGTTATTTGTAACAGTTGATTGTCATTATCGACAATTTGCCATGCTCATATGATACCGTGGTTGATTATTAAAAGTCAATTAGAACTAACACTTTTTATTCTTAATAATTAAGGAAGGCTCTGTTGATTTTGTTGAACCGCCAAGTTATGACGGCAAAAATTAGCCGATGACGGATAGTTGCTAGTCATTAAACACTGTCTAAATACAGTTAAGACCAGTAATTATCAAAATCTAAACGAAGTTAATACGTTAAACTGTTAAATCGATACGCTAAAGCTTATAATATTGTTATCAATAGAGATTATTTCAAGAATGGTGGGATTAAAATGGCAGCGGCAATCGATATTACCGGGCAACACTTTGGGCGGTTAACAGCGATGTATCGGGCAGGACGGGCGAAAAATGGCAATGCCCTATGGTTTTGTCAGTGTTCGTGTGGGCGCACTTGTGTCGTAGATTCTTACGTTTTGCGCCACGGCAAGACGCGGAGTTGTGGCTGCTTGGCAGCTGAACAGAGTCGGCGCAATATCTTCAATAATCCGGAAGTCGTGTCACGGATGGGTGATCCACGGAATTTGAAGATTCATGACCATCACACGGATGTGAGCTCACTCAAGAAGTCCAAGCGCAATACGAGTGGCGTGGTTGGCGTGAGCTACGACAAGCAGTCGCATTCGTGGGTCGCACACTTTTACTTTAAGGGCCACTATGTCCTCAACAAGCACTTTGACCATTTTGAAGATGCCGTGCGGGCCCGGCGCGCAATTGAACAACAATATTTGTTACATCAGGAGTAAATAACTAGCTTGTACAGTTCTGGAGAACATCCGACTAATGAGGGGCGCGGAGGAAGGGCCTCTTTTTCGTGTTTGGTCAAATGCAGAATCATTAAAAGTAGACGTATTGGTGAGTTGCGTCAGTGTTTGTTCGTCATACTCCGACTTCCGGGGCCGGCTGACAACGCTGGAACGCAGCCGACATCGATTTGAACTCACGCAGAAAATCACTGCGCAATTTCAAAGATGAGCGTTTCACCCCATGATTGCTTTGAAATCCAATCAATTCGGTGTGGACGGGTTACAGGGCAGTTGAGTTCTGATAGAATAAGCACTAAACAACTTATCAGAAGGAGGCGACGTCCGTGTCAACGATGTTAGTTGTCGAGGATTTATCAGCGGTGGGGGGGATCTCGCTGAGTGCAGCTTTACCGGTGTTAACGGCGATGCAATACGAGGTCGCGGCATTACCGACTAGTTTATTATCAACGCATACAAGTGGCTATGGAACGCCAGCTGTCGTTGATTTGGCAGATTGGTTGCCACGGGTTTTTCAACATTGGACGCAGGCTGAACTGAAGATTGACCAGGCGTTGATTGGCTATCTAGGCTCGGTACCACTGTGTCAATTAGTGACGCAGTATTTGGCCCAACAACCGTTAGACTTATTAGTGGTCGACCCAGTTTTAGGTGACTTAGGCAAACTGTATCAGGGCTTTGATCAGCAGTATGTCGACGCGATGCGTGATTTGATCAAACACGCGGATGTCATTTTACCAAATACGACTGAAGCGGCGTTGTTGACGGGGATGCCGTATCAAGAAAATCCCGATTTAACGGCCATCTTGCCAGCGCTACAACAGCAACTAAAGCCCGGGGCACATGCGGTTATTACGGATGTCCAGCGGGGTAAAGAGATCGGCTGTGCGTGGCTAGATGATCACGGCACGGTTCAATTCTATGGTCAGCCACGGTTACCCGGTCACTATAATGGCACCGGCGACACGCTCACAGCGGTGATTGCGGGACTGTTAGGGCAGGGCGTCGACTTAGCGGCTGCCTTGAAGCGGGCCAATCAGTGGTTGCATCTTGCAGTCGCCGAAACGATTGCGCAGCAACGAACAGATGAGCGTCAAGGGATTGCCTTGGGCCAACTGCTTCGTGCAATTTTGAGCGTTCATTGAGCCTGGAACATGTTATACTAAGACGTAATTCATAATTAGGAAGGTGCGACTTCATGAGTACAGAAGTAGCAAGTGGCGCGGTCGTCTATCAGCAAAAAGACGGTCATCCCGCTTATTTATTATTGCAGAGCGCAACCAGTGATTTCTGGGGGTTCCCTAAGGGGCACGTTGAAGGCAACGAGACTTTAGCGGAAACGGCCAAACGCGAAATTCGTGAGGAGACGCAGATCGACGCGACATTGGACACGAATTTTAAAGCGTACACGGAGTACGATTTACCAAACGGCAATTTGAAGCAAGTGACCCTATTTGTCAGTGAAGTGCCGAGTGGCGTGGTGGTGACGCGGCAAAAAGCTGAAATCAGTGCGATTGGCTGGTTTGACTATGCCGCAGCCCGCGAACGACTGACTTACGATAACTTGAAAAAAATGCTGGACCAGGCGAATGCGTACATTGAACAACACCTGTAAGCCTGAACGAGCGTAAAAAAATTACTGGTGCCGTCGCATAAACGGTACCAGTAATTTTTAAACAACTTTTTTTAGATGTGGCTTAGGCCTGAGTTTTTAAGTTTGCAACTGCATCTTCGATTGTTACGCCTTCAGCGAACAATTCTGGATGAAGTTTGTCAGTTGCAACAAACATTTGGCGTTGCGTATCTAAAACAATGCTGAACCAGCTATTCGTTTTTTGAAATTGCATATGACAAAACTCCCTTCTGAAAATTGTTGGTTTGCTACGAGATGCGTGAATCATCTATTTGAACCTTACAATCTCGTTACTATACTCGGTTTACCGAGCTAACGCAAATGAAAAGCTTTACATGGACTAAAAATGGAGGTTAATTTACTTTGACAAAGCAACGCATCTTTGTGATTACTGGCCCGACTGGGAGTGGCAAGACAACGGTCAGCCATTACTTGTGGTCGCAGTATCAGATTCCGCAAGTTATCACTCATACCACCCGGGCACCGCGAGAAGGCGAAGTGAGTGGCCGTGATTATTACTTTGAAACGCCGGCTAGTTTTGCAACCAAACATTACCTCGAACACGTCACATACAGTGGCAATCAATACGGGTCTTCACGGGAAGGCTTAGCGGCCGCCTGGGAACGCTCGCCATTAATTAGTATCGTCTTGGATACCGCGGGCGCGATTACTTATGCCCGTGAGTTAGGTGAGCAAGCCGTCGTGATTTACCTGGAAGTTGCGGACCAAGAAGCACTGATTGAGCGGTTGACTAAGCGTGGTGACCAACCAAGCCGGATCCAAAAACGGGTCGCCAGTGAGGAATATTTACGGGACCAAGCGTTGCCAGCCGGGTTAGTCGGGCACGCACACGTGTTGGTCAATGATGAGTGGCAGGCCACACAACGTCAACTGGACCAACTAGTGGCAGAGTATGGTGCGCCGAATGCCGTTTCTAAGGACTAGCTCGTTGGATTCACCGGGCAACAAGATTCACTTTTATGGGTGACTATGCTAAACTAAATAGTAATGATTATGATTTAGTCGAGTCCTGGTCGGTAGGAGGCAACAAGCAATGGAAACACCAATTGAACAAGCCGTCGCGATTTTACGCCGTAATCAACTCAAGATTACCAAGCAGCGGCAAGCACTTTTAGATTATCTGGTCACCTATCAGGACCATTACGTCGCCATCTCGGAAGTTGATGAGCATATGCGCACGCTATTTTCAGGGATGAGCCACAATACTATTTATCGAAATATTAAGGAATTTGAAACGTTGGGCCTACTCGAATTGAAAGCCCAGGCGAATCAGACGCTCGTGAAATATCAATGTGACTTCAAGCACCAGCACCATCATCATTTTGTGTGCTCGAATTGTGGCAAGGTCACGGAACTCGAGGCTTGTCCGCTGGATGAATACGAAGCGCAACTGCCTGGTTGCACGATTACCGGGCATCGAATCGAGATTTATGGGTTGTGTGCGGACTGTACGAAAAAACAAGCGTTGAATAGCTGACGAAAGGTCGGCTTTTTTTATGGCGGCTGGCGGTAAAGAGTTTATTAATTTGGGTTGGAATTAGTGCATTCTACCCGTGAGCATGGTTTAATTATAGATTAGAAAGAATAACAGGAAAGCCTCAGAAGGGAATGACATCGATGGCTTATCGAACACCACCATTTATTTCACCATTTGCAATCGTGTCGATCGTTTTAGCGCTCGGCGTAACCAACGTGGTCGTTAATAAAACCACCCATACTGTGAATGGTGCCAAGGCCAGCAGCAGTGTCGTCAAAAGCTCGTCAGCGACTTCAAGCAGTGCGAAGAAGAAGGCCGCTGATGATAGCTCCGATGAAAGTAAATCCAAAGACAAATCGAGTTCAGATTCATCCACGGATGATGAAGATAACAACTCAAGTAGCAGTAGTAGTAGCAATACAGATGACAACGATAACAGCAGTAGCGCGGACAAGACCAGCAGTACGTCGAGTTCGACGACGGGTACAAGTTCTAGTACGACGGATGACGACGATGCTTCAAGCAGTAGCAGCAGTGCCGCCACGACGACGGATGATGACGATGATGATAGTTCATCGACGACCTCATCAAGTGCAACGACGACGTCCAGCTCGACGACCACACAGTCAGCGACGACGACTACTGACGACGGGAGCGAATAGTGAATGTTTAGTATTTTAGATATGATTAATCATGCGTTGGGGTACGTCAACGTCAATGTTAAGATTAAAAATCAAATTTATATTGGCATTGGTATCGCTGGTAACCTGTATTTGGGCTACGTCGCCATCCGCTTGATGCAAAACGGTGCGTGGTTACGCGGTATCCTCTACATGTTAGTCTTCTTGGCGTTGATTTACTTTATTACGTTAAACGTGATTTATTACTTTACTAATAAGACAGCCAAGTATGATTTATCACCGAAAATTGAAAAATTGTTAGGCGGTAAACCAAAGGAAGCGTTGGCCGCTGAACAGCAAGCTCAAAATAACCAGCAACAACCCTACATTCCGGCCAATGGGATTTTTGATGGTCAGGAATTATTGCCGGCCACGGTCAAAACGTCGCATACCGAACAGGAAAATGTGCATCAAATCGTCGATCAGTTGCAAGCGGCTAATATCGTGCGGTTGGATTACGGTGGCATGAGTGATGATGCGGTCATCCAGCAGGCTCAGGCCACTGGCGAACCGGTATATGCGATTGGGCAGGGGATCCAGATTCCATTTTCGCAACTGAAATTGGAAAACCACCGCTTGGTCATCTATGCGGGCATTAACCAGATGGACCAGTCACCGGTCGGGCATATTACGAAGGTTGGCTTGACGGATGTCCACGATGCCCATGAGGACTACAAGCTGTATCTCGCTTCAACAGTGATCACGGGCGGCATGAGCAAAATCGCAGGTCGGACCTCAGCCATCGAGCAGCCAGGTGATTACCAGGTCACGGCGCAGGTGGCGTATGAGGATAGGCAAGAATAAGAGTGGTTCTAAAGGCGGTTAGTTTGTGAGCATTAACGGTAAAAGGGCTATCATCCTGGGCTTGGATGATGGCCCTTTTATTGTTAAGCGGAACAAACTGCCTTTAGAACCACGTTTCGGCCATCTAGGTAGAGCGGCTGGTCATCCGGTTTTGGGATGATTAGCGGAACAGGGTTAAGCGGAGCTGACTGTGGCGTTTAGCACGTTTCGACTGTAAAGATAGAGAGCAGTAGGTAAAAGGGTTATCATCCTGGGCTTGGATGATGGCTCTTTTAGTGTTAAGCGGAACAAACTGCCTTTAGAACCACGTTTCGGCTGAAAAAGCAGAGCAAAATTTTAATTAAAAATCGCTAAAAGACAGCTGTTGTCTAACTAACTCTGATGGCAACAGCTGTCTTTTAGTCTGCAGTGAACGGAAAAAAGTATTGAACTAGCAGCCATTAATTGCTGCGCTTAGGAGTATCGCGGTCTTTTTCAACTGTTTCCCTAACTTCTTCGATAAAGGCACTTCCCAGCCGCGTGAGTTGATGATCCTTACGCCAAATGAGCATCGATCGAATTGGCTGCAAATATTGGAGACGCTTGAAATGGATATTACCGCTCTGGTAGATGGGTTTGTCAAAGGTCAACGCTAAGCCAAGCCGATTGGTGACCATTGCACGCATATTGTAGTGCATATCATAAGTTGCAACAATTTTATAATCATCGACATATTCGTCGAGATATGCAAGTAGTTGTGAACTTGAATCAAGTTGGCGCGGAATGAGTAGTTTTTGGTGACGTAAATCAGCAGCGACAATTTCATTGCGTTGATCGAAGGGATGGTTGGCTGGAAAGGCAATCCCCCAGTGATCCTCAAACGGGAGCGTGAGAGTATTATAGTCGTTAAAACTTTGATTGGTCGCAATAACGCCGAAATCTAGGCTCCCACGATCGATGCCTGCCATGATTTGGTCCCCATCTAGACTTTCGTAATTGATTCTGACACCGTTGCCAGTATCAATTAATCTTTTAAAACTCGGTAACAGGTATTGGTTGGCGTCATTTTCCCCTGCGCCGATGTTCAACTCGCCAGCCAGACTTTTTCCTTGTACTAAGTAATTTTTAGTGCCATCTGATAAGGATAGGATCTCTTGGGCGCGGCTATAGAGAAAGTAGCCGTCTTCGGTCAGTGAAATATTGCGCGGACCACGAACAAATAATTGAGTCCCCAATTCTTGCTCTAGATCCTGAATTTGTCTGGATAGTGTTGACTGCGAAACATGTAAGTGATTAGCAGCTTTGGTCATCCCATGTTGATTAACGATTTCGACAAAATAATTTAGAACCCGTAATTCCATGTCATCACTCCTTGTACTTAATACGTTTCGGACTACTAATTCGTTGTTGATGAAAAAATGGTTATCTAAAGATAGACGGACTAATTTGAGAAGACACATTATCAAAAGTTGCGCTATGCCAATTAGTTCTTGAAACAGTCGCTACCAATCACTTTTAATCATCGGTTGCCATCAAATATAACTATTATACATTACATTGCCCCGAAGCTATAATAATAATCGTTGAAAGAAACCAACAGGCAAAAATGAAAGGTGATTATTATGACTGACTTATCAAATAAAGTTGTTGTTATTATGGGGGCTTCCTCAGGAATTGGTGCGGCGACCGCCCGACGCTTAGCTCGTGATGGTGCAAAGCTAGTTATTGCTGCTCGGCGTTTAGATCGTTTAAATGAAATTGCCAGCGAATTTGACGAAGGACAAGTGATTCCAGTACAGGCGGATGTCACGAATTTTAAAGAAGTTCGAGCTGCGATTGAAACTGCTGTCAACGAATTTGGACGGATCGACGTTCTTTATAATAATGCCGGTATCATGCCACTTTCCAACTTAATTGATGGCCATCGGGACGAATGGCAGAATATGGTCAATATTAATATCATGGGACCGTTGAATGGTATCGCGGCTGCACTTCCGATTATGAAAACACAGGGACAAGGTCATATTATTACGACGGATTCTGTTGCCGGACATGTCGTTGCGCCGGGAATGGCCGTCTATTCTGGCACTAAGTATGCAGCACGAATCATTATGGATGGGTTGCGAATGGAAGAAGCGGCTAACCATATTAAAACGACGATTATTACGCCAGGGGCAACTCAGAGTGAATTAACGAGTCACATCAGTGATCCTGAAACGCGTAAAAGTAATACGGATTACTGGGGGACGGTAGATGGTTTAACTGCCGATCAGATTGCACAAGCAGTTGAATTTGCCATTGATTCAAAAGCGAATATGTCCATTTCAGAATTAATCGTTCGTCCGACATTACAAGCAATGTAATCATCAAAATATAAGGAGATAAAGGATTATGAAATTAGCAAATCATTACAACGTTCAATTAACTCAGAAACTTAACTTAACTCAGGAATGGGACAAGACTTTTCCAAAGAGTGATGCTGTCGATAATACCAAAGTTGAATTAGTCAATCGCTATGGAATCACTTTGGCAGCTGACCTGTATATGCCAAAAAATGCGACTGAGAATATGCCGGCAATTGCAGTCGCAAGTCCTTATGGGGCTGTCAAGGAACAGGCGGGTGGCCTGTATGCGCAGACACTGGCTGAACGTGGCTTTGTCACGATTGTCTTTGACCCATCATTTACAGGTGAATCTGGCGGTAATGTGCGCAATGTGTCGTCACCGGATATCAATATTGATGATTTTTCTTCAGCAGTCGACTATCTCGACGCCCTTGAAGTAGTTGACTCTAATCGAATTGGCGTGTTGGGAGTTTGTGGCTGGGGATGTTATACATTTCCATTAGCGGCCATGGATACGCGTGTTAAGGCCGTGGTTAGTTCCACGATGGGTGTCTTTGATCAATTTGAGAATAGCGCTGATCGAATTGAAGCACGTCGGGGACTGAATGCGTTACGGAGTGAGATCGTTAGTGGTAAAAAGGTAGACCCGATGATTACTGTTCCTGACATTGATGCGGATTCACCTGAAATGTTGAAGGACTACTATGCTTACTATCGGACTCAAAGAGGTTATCATAAGCGGTCTGTCAACTCTGGGTTAGGTTGGACCCCAACAACGATGCTTAGTCATTTTATTGACGATATTTATGCCCGTGCAGACGAGGTCACACAACCGGTATTGTTGGTTCATGGTGATAAAGCCTGGTCATATCAGCAATCAGTTGATATGTTGGCTCGTTTAACGAATGCCCAAAGCAAAGAACTGATTACCATTACGGGTGCCACACACTGTGACCTTTATGATGGTGGTGATCACGATTATATTCCGTTTGACAAAATCGAAGCTTTTTTCAAGCAAAACTTATAAACAAGTCGTTCGTGATTTAAAATAGTCAGTAGGAGGCTAGCATAATGGCAGAGACATTAATTATTTATTATTCCAGTACTGGTTACAACCAAAAAGTGGCAAACAGCATTGCTAAAAAATTGGACGCAGACTTATTTGAGGTAAAACCAGTCAAACCTTATGATAAGGATATGTGGGCAGCTTGGGATGTTGCACAAGCAGAGCGTAAATCGGGTCAATTGCCAGAATTACAGACGAACGTTCCTGATATGAGTCAGTATCAACGAATCATTTTTGGTGGACCAGCTTGGGGATATACGATTTCGAACCCATTACAAGCTTTCTTAAAACAGGCAGATTTTGCGGGCAATCCAGTCTATCCATGGGTGACGTTTTATGATCATGATGAGCAATATCTGACGGATCTGAAGCAGCAATTAAATAACGGGCAGGTTAAAGACCTGCTAGAATTGACCATGGGAGTTTTAAATGATGACCAGTCCCTCAATTCTGCCATTGATCACTGGCTAGAAAAAATCAAATAAGCATGGCGGGTAGGAGTTAGGCGATATGCTTAACACCTGCCCGTTGTGGTAAATTAGGGTATGAAAATATCATAAACTGAGAAAACGAGGTCCAGAAAAGTGAAAAAATCCCGGCTTGAGGCGTTTACTGATGCGGTCATCGCAATTATTTTGACAATCATGGTTTTGGAAATCAAGGCACCTGCAGGCGGTCAGTTGAATGACTTGATTGCGGAGTGGCATCCATTTTTTGCCTATGCCGTAACCTTCTTTTTAATTTGTACCACTTGGTATAACCACCACTACTTGATCAATAATGCCGATTGGATTTCTAAACGGTCATTCTGGCTGAATTGCCTGTGGTTGTTTGCGATGTCGTTTTTCCCGGTTGCAACTAGCTGGGTGGGTGACTTTCCGAGTGCAATCGCACCGGAGTACTTCTATATTCTAGTGTATGGTTGCTGGGCAGTGGCGTTCTACTTGCTCACGATGAGTTTGGCTAAGGATAATCCGGAAAAAGCAAAGCCGATTATGATGATGCTAAAGGGGCCCTTTGGTGCATTGGAGCTCGTGATTATTGTTGTTGCAATCTTAACCATCAGGATTTTTCCGTTTGCCGGTTTATTGTTATCACTTCTGGATGGCATCATTTGGTCAATCAATACGCCTAAAGGTTCAGATCGATTCAAGGAATAATGACGACTCTTGTTTAGAATCTCTTAACTATTGCTAAATATCAGCGGGCACGGCTTAACGTTGTGTAAAAATCGAATCGGCGCCACAAGTGATAAACAATCTGTCACTTGTGGCGCCGATTCATTTTATTTTTTCAAAGACGGACCGAATAAACCGACCGCCGACTACTTAAAGAGTTCCAAAATATCCAATGGTTGTTCAAACCGGTGCGCCACATGCACGTGTTCCGCATTCGGGTCCATCCCCCAGGAAGCTAAACCAAAGTCAACGTTGGCGGCGTGAGCCGTTTGTTCATCACTCAATGAATCGCCGATGAAGAGGGCGTTTTCTGGCGCAACGTTGACCATGCCGAGTGCCGTTAACAATGGCTGTGGGTCGGGTTTACGCCGTTCAGTATCGTCGGCACTGATGGTTACGGTCATCCGCATCATGAACGGATAATTGCGCATCCCACTTTCAAGTTCATTGCGACGTTGTGAGGTCACGATACCGAGGCGCAAGTCCGCAGGCAGTCGTTCGAACAAGGTCGTGATGCCCGGATAAAGGTCGATTTCATCGTAATGACTCGCCATCACATCTTCATACTGTGCCTGAAAATGGTCGAATTCACTGGCAGCAATACCGAGCTCAGCCATCGCTTGTTCAGCGGCCATCGGAAAAGTCTTTTGGGCCTGCGCATCGCTGAACGGTTTGCCATAAGTTGCCAAAACTTCCCGCATCACCGTCGTGTAGGCTGGTTGACTATTCGTTAACGTCCCGTCAATATCAAACATCAGTGCCTGGTAAGTCATAATAATCGTTCCTTCCAAAGTGGATTTACTCTCAGTATACCAAATTGACCCTTGACAGTGCTGACAACAACCATTATAGTTAGATTAACAATTGATGAGGAGCTAATGATATGTCATTACCGTTAAATTCATTAAAATCTAGAACTAGCTTTTACTTTTGGTATTTTCGCTAGTGTTTGTGCCCGCTGCTTAGGTGCAAACACGAATCCGATGTTTGCATCGATGCGGTTGCCAAAAGCATTTTGTGATTTAACGGCGCCCATGGATGTTTGAAAATTCCAAGGGTGGCTAATAATTCTGTATTTGCGTTGTCGCGCACCCTTTGAATTTTCAGAGGGTGCGCTTTTTTCGCCCTGATCCAAGCCGCTTCCACCAACTAAACTTAACTAAAATTCGGGAGGAACCCCTATGTCAATTAATGCAGAAACACTCGTCCAACAAATGAATCATGAAATCGCGGCGATTCAGCCGTCTGATATTTTAGCCTTCAACGCCGAGATCACGTCGATCCCCGGCATCGTTCGTTTAACACTCGGTGAACCAGATTTCAATACACCGGAACACGTTAAGCAGGCCGCGATTAAGAGTATCGAAAACGATGAAAGTCACTATGCGCCTTCGAATGGGACGATGGCGTTACGAACTGCGGCAGCCGACTTCTTAGCGAAAAAATACGATGTGCACTATGACCCAGCTAGCGAAGTGATTATTACCGCGGGGGCGACGGGTGGCATCTACACGGCGTTAAGTTCAATTTTGAATCCTGGCGATGAAGTCTTGATTCCGACGCCCATCTTCCCACTGTATATTGCCATCGTGAAGTTGGCGGGCGCCACGCCGGTATTTATGGATACGTCCAAGAACGGCTTCGTGCTCTCACCAGAACAATTACAACAGACGCTCAACGACCATCCTAAGACCAAAGCCGTTGTCTTGAACTTCCCCTCGAACCCCACTGGTGTGACGTATCGGCATGATGATTTGAAGGCATTGGCGGCTGTCTTAGCGGACCAACCAATCTTCGTTTTATCAGATGAAATCTACAGTGAACTGACCTATGGGGAGCGGCATGAATCGATTGCATCTTACTTACCAGAGCAGACGATTTTACTAAACGGGGTCTCGAAGTCACACGCGATGACCGGCTGGCGGATTGGTATCATGTGTGCGCCTAAGGCAATTACGACCCAACTGGGAAAGATTCATCAATTCACGGTGACTTCGACGACCACCAATGCCCAAGCTGCCGCGACGGAAGCACTCAAAAATGGCCTCGATGACGCGCAACAGATGAAACGCGAATACCAGGCCCGTCGCGATTACTTGTACGACGCGTTGAATCAATTGGGCTTTAAATCTGCGAAACCAGAAGGGGCATTCTACCTATTCAGTAAGATTCCAGCGGGATTGCCACAAGACAGTATGGCGTTCTGTCGTGAATTGGCCCATGAGGCCCGCGTCGCATTGATTCCCGGAAGCTCATTTGGCCCTGGTGGTGAAGGCTACGTTCGAATCAGTTACGCCGCATCCATGGCCGATCTGAAGACGGCCGTTGAACGAATCAGTCAATACGTTGCCAGTAAAGCACAGGAGGCCAAGTAAATATGAAAATTTTAATGTATAGTGTTCGCGATGACGAACAGGATGCCATTCAAGCGTGGGCTACAGCACACCAAATTCAGGTCGATACCAATGACTTAGAATTCCACCCGGATACTGCAGGCTTGGTCAAGGGTTACGATGGCCTTGTCATCCAACAACGGAGCCCAATTGGCGGCGACGCTAGTTTGTATCAAGACTTAGCTGCGGCTGGGCTGAAACAATTGACCAGTCGGACGGCCGGGGTCGATACGATCGATATTCCCGCTGCCAAAGCCGCCGGGTTAGTGGTCACCAACGTGCCAGCGTATTCACCGAATTCAGTCGCTGAAATGTCGGTGGCACAAACGATGCGTTTGATTCGGAACCTGGAACTGTTTGACCAACGTATCGGCCAACAGAACTTCCAGTGGGCGGGGTTGCAAGCACGTGAAATTCGGTCGCTAACGGTCGGCATTATTGGCGCTGGTCGAATCGGTGGGACGGCAGCCCGCTTGTTCCACGGCCTCGGTGCTAAGGTGATTGCTTACGATGTCGTGCGTCATCCTGAGTTAACCGACGTTTTAACCTACGTCGATACTAAGGAAGACTTGTTACGGCAGGCGGATGTGGTCGACTTGCATGTGGACCTCAATCCAACGTCGCAAGGTTTAATTGACACAGCGGCGTTAAAAGTCATGAAGTCGGATGCTTACATTATTAACGCCTCACGGGGGCCAGTCATTGTGACGGCTGACCTGGTCGCAGCCTTAAAAGCAGGCGAAATCGCGGGCTGTGCGCTGGATACGGTCGAAGGTGAAAATGAGTTGTTCAACCAAGACCATCAGGGCGAAGTATTGCAAGATACCAACGTGGCGCAACTCATGCAGATGCCGAACGTGATCATTACGCCACATGTCGGCTTCTACACGAATCTGGCGGTCAAAAACATGGTCGAGATTAGTTTGGATGACGTCGTGACGATTCTGAACGGTGGCACGAGTGAACATGCCTTTTAACTAAACTTGAAACCAGACGCGGTGTGGGCACGGCGACGGTTGAGTGAGACGCTGATAATGGTGTTAATTGATTGAAAAATAGTCGCCTCGGGAATTTAATGGTAAATTCTTGAAGCGACTATTTAAATTTAAGTGTGATTCAATTATATGGGGCTAAGTTTGGGTGCAAATTGAGCGGACGAAATCAGTCGGATACCTGCCAGGGCCATGTCAGGTGAAGAGTCAGCAAAACGTCAACTAATCGTCAACTGATGCCGACCGCTAACCAGCCGTTGTCGAGCAACTGGTGATAGTGGCGACCGATTGGCACCCAGAGTTTTGCTTGTAAGATGCTGCGCAGTTCATCCCAGAAGAGTGGGTCCCGTTGTTCATTGGTCGATAAATTAAGGCTCAAGTATTCGCCAGTCTCCGTTTTGGCGATGACAAATGGATAAAACACCTTGATGATTTGAGCGGCGATAATATTGGTCATGTTGGTGGCTTGGTCAATTAACATGTAATCAGCTCCTATCGATGATTGTCATTGAAATGAGTCTAGCAGGGATTAGTAAAGAAAGCTTATCGAAAGGATTAACGAAGCGTTAAGGTCGTTTGTTAACCGGTCAAATCATGAAATTTATGCCTGAGAAGCATTGGTTGGCTGCGGTAGTGGTATGATTGACCTAATGAGCGGGTCGGAATAATAAAATTTTTATTAAGTGTATTGATAAATTCTTATTACAAGGCTGAAAAATGCTGATAAAACACGAATTATAGGCGCACTTATGACTAGATTGTTCAAGATATCTAAATGGATTCAGTTAATTTAACTGAAAACAGCGGATGACTTTCTCACTATTTTATTGATATCGAACAATATTTGACTCCTTTTTGACAAAATTACTAATTATGTATTAAACTATTTAAATAGCATTAACGAAGAATAAGGATTTCTTAACTTTATAAATTAATGCAATAATTCTAGACCGTCAGTCAATAGGCTGATAGAGAAAGCGAAGGTGACTGCAATGTCAATGATCGAATTTCACGACGTCGAAAAGTATTATGGTGATTTTCACGCCCTCAAAAATATCAATTTAACGATTAATGAAGGTGAAAAAGTTGTTTTGATCGGACCTTCTGGCTCAGGTAAGAGTACCTTGATTCGAACCGTTAATGGTTTGGAACGAGTCCAGTCAGGTCAGTTGTTAGTCAATGGGTTTGATTTGGCGGACCGCAAGACGGATATGAACAAGATTCGTAAAAATGTCGGCATGGTCTTCCAACACTTTAATCTATATGCCAATAAAACGGTGCTCGAAAATATTATGATTGCACCGCGGTTAGTCTTAAAACGGCCTGAAGCGGAAAACAAAAAGCTGGCGATGGACTTACTAGATAGCGTTGGCTTGGCAGACAAAGCCAACAGCTTCCCAAGCCAATTATCTGGGGGCCAATCACAACGGATCGCGATTGCGCGTTCACTCGCAATGAAGCCAAAGTGCCTGTTATTTGATGAACCAACCTCTGCGCTGGACCCGGAAATGATTGATGATGTGTTGAACGTAATGAAGAGTGTCGCGGAAGACTCCAGTATGACCATGTTAGTCGTGACGCATGAAATGGGCTTTGCCCGTGAAGTTGCGGACCGGGTTATTTTCATGGCTGACGGCGAAATCCTGGAAGACGATGCGAAGGAAAAATTCTTTGATGGTCAACCAACCAATGAACGGGCCCGTCAATTCTTGAGTAAAATTATTACACACTAATTTGTAGGGGAGGACCACGAATGAAGAAGCTAAAACGACTAATTGGCGCACTCAGCATGCTCGCCGTGCTAGTGGTGGTCTTAACCGCTTGCGGTTCACGGCAGTCGTTATCCAAACAAGACGTTTTGACTAATGATAAGGCTAGCAAGACCATCACTTGGGGTGTTAAAGCTGATACGAAGTTATTTGGGTTGATGGACGTTAAGGACAACACCATCAAGGGGTTTGACGCTGATATCGCTAGAGCCCTCACAAAACGGGTGTTGGGTAAAGACGCCACGGCCAAGTTTGTGCAAGTGACGAGTCAAACGCGGATTCCGCTGTTGAAAAACGGGAATATTGACGCCATCATCGCCACGATGACCATCACCCCCGAACGGGAAAAACAAGTTGATTTTACCGATTCCTACTTCGATGCCGGGCAATCGTTGCTGGTGAAGAAGGGCAGTTCGATTAAATCAGTCAAAGATTTGAACAAAACTGGCACGAAGGTTCTAGGTGTTACGGGGGCAAACTCCGTTGAAAACATCAAGAAAGTGGCGCCTAAGGCCAAAGTGCTAGAGTTGTCGGACTACGCACAAGCAATGACGGCCTTGAAATCAGGCCAAGGGGTTGCCTTGACGACTGATAACGGGATCCTTTACGGGATGGCTGCTCAAAACCCAGGTTACGAAGTCGTCGGCGGGACCTTTACGAAGGAACCTTACGGGATTGCCGTTAACAAAGGGCAAACGCCATTGAAAAAGGAATTAAATAAAGCATTAAAAGAAATTGAAGCGGACGGGACGTATAACCGCATCTTGAAGAAGTGGTTTGGGAACGTGGCCGGCTTCGACTATAAGGAGGCGTCACGCTAATGGGATACATTCTAACGCATTATTGGTCAGAGCTGATTCAAGGTCTCGGATATACGTTGTTATCCAGTGTGATCGCTTTGATATTTAGTACGATTATCGGGACGATGTTCGCGATCTTCGAAGTCTTGCCTAGTCACACGATGCGCATCATCGGCCGGGTCTACATTGAAGTTTTCCGGAATATTCCATTGCTAGTCATCGCGATGTTCTTCTACGTGATTATTCCGATGTACGTCGCCAAAATCGACGGTTTTACCGCCGGGACGATTGGGCTGACGATTTATACGTCGTCCTTCATCGCCGAAACGGTCCGGGCTGGTATTCAATCCGTGGACCCTGGTCAGATGGAAGGGGCCCGTGCCAATGGGATGACCTACTGGCAAGCAATGAGCAAAATCGTGTTGCCACAAGCCTTCAAAATCATCATCCCACCATTGGGTAACCAATTCATCAACTTGGTGAAGAACTCGTCAGTGTTAGCCTTCGTGGCCGGGTTTGATTTGATGTATCAAGCGAACTCGATTGCGTCGTTATCACTAGATACGATCAACAGTTACGTGGTCGTTGGGTGCTTCTACCTGGTGATTACGCTACCGCTTAGTTATTACATGCGGCATCTCGAGAAGAAGTTAGCTAACTAGAAGGGGGCGACGTTTCATGCAAAACTTTATTCAAGCTTATTCGTGGATAAATATCCGGTTCTTGCTCGAAGGACTCTGGGTCACGGTGGAAGTGTCCGTCGTTTCCATCATTGCCAGTTTTATTATCGGCTCGGTCTTAGGGGTGCTCCGCTACGTTAAAATCAAGTACTTGTCAGCAGTGGTCGGCTTTATCGTCGACATTATCCGGAACTTACCATTAATTTTGATCATCTTCTTTACTTATTTTGGCCTGCCACATCTGGGTTTCAAACCCGGCATTATCTTCGCAGCAATCTTAGCGATGACGATTTTCGAATCAGCCATGTTAGCTGAAATCATTCGTTCTGGGATCCTCGCGGTGGACTATGGCCAAATGGAAGGCGCCCGCGCCAACGGGATGAGCTACGTACAGGCGTTGTGGCACATCGTCTTCCCACAAGCCATCAAGAAGACGATTCCAACGATCGTGAGCCAATTCATTTCCTTGATCAAGGATACGTCACTGGCCACCATCATCGTGTTACCAGAATTACTGAACCACGCACAAATTATTTACGGGCAAAATTCAGCCTACATCTTACCAATGTTCTTGATGATCGCAGTCATGTACTTCATCATCTGCTACGCACTCTCCGTCTTATCACGGGTGCTGGACAAGAAATTGGCATAGGGTGTTAAAAATCGTTCCGTTGTGGAGCGATTTTTTTGTGCTGTTTTTATAGGCCAGAAACAGCAAGCTCTGGAGGTCAAATTAGGTCGATGATTTGCTGACGAATATTAAAACGCTATAAATCAAAATAGTCACGAAAAACGAGCACTGACAGAATTGAATGTTCTGTCAGTGCTCGTTTTTACAATCCTGCCTTATTCTAATTTGAATTTAGACTAAAGTTTTCTCGCAATCAGCGTGTGGCATTCTGCCGCCGTTTCCAATAATAAATCGGAACGCCAATTGCGACGATGACTAGTGAAATCAGCACGCCGGAGAGGTCAGAGCCAATCTCACTAATAATCACGAACAGGGCGCCTAAGATGGCAATCAGCGGTGTTACTGGAAATCCTGGTGTTGAGAATGGCCGCGCGGATGCTGGATTGCGTTTGCGTAAGAGGAAGACGCCAACAAACGTCGCGACGTAGAAGCAGTACACTGTGAAGATGCACAGGTCTGACAGCCGGTCGGGATTAAAGAACAGAATCATGATGCTGGCATACACTAGGATGGCAATGGTGGCCACAATTGGTTCATGCGACTTCTTGTGCAAAAAGCTGAGTTGCTTGGCGAACGGCAGCTGGTTCTGGTGCGCCATCGCATACACAATACGGGGGAACGTCATGATTTTCCCGTTCAAGCAGCCGACCATCGAAATAATGATCCCGATGTTCAGTAATCGGCCACCAATCGTACCAAACGCCGCCTGGGCAAAGTACAAGGTCGTTTGTTGCCCTAGTTTGTGGATTGTGGCGGCTGGAACAAAATGCAAGATACCGTAACTTACAAGGGTGTAGGCGATTAGCACCAGTGAGATGCCTAAAATAATGGCTTGAGGCAATAGCTTTTGGGGATTTTTGATCTCGCCACCAAGGTTAGCAACCAAAATCCAACCATCATAGGCAAATAACGTTGCGAGGACCGCCACCCCAAAACTACCGGTTGATTGGCTGATCGTATGTAGGGACTGTCCAAAGGCGTTTTGATTACCGAAGAACAGCCCGAAGATGATAATTGCCGCAATCGGTAATAGTTTACCCAGTGTCGTGGCAATTTGAAAGGCCGCGCCCCAGCGGTTTTCGAACATATTCAAAATCCCAATCAAAACGATGACACCGATTGAAAGAGGCGCCTGCCAGCCAGAACTCAAATTAAAGAAACCGACTAACAGAATCCCTAGATAAGCGCCAATCGAGGCAATGATGGCGGGACCGTAGACTGCAATCTGCATCCAGCCAGAAAGGAAGCCCCAGAGTTTGCCATAGATTTGTTCCATGTAGACGTAGAGGCCACCAGTGTGCGGCATTTGCGCGCCAACCTCGGCAATCGTCAGGCCGGCCGTCAACGTGATCAGTCCACCGAGCAGCCAAGCAAGTAGCGCCGCACTGGGTGAACCAGCGCTGTCCAGAACGGATGACTGTTTGAAGAAGATTCCTGAGCCAATAACTGTACTCACGACGAGTGAAAGTGCCGACCAAAAACCGAGCGAACGGTTCAAGGTCGTTTCTTGTTTTGTTTCCTGCATGACCTGAATTCCTCCTTGGAGCAGCCAAATTCTAAATGATTGCAATTAGCATACCAGAGATTACCGACGCTGACAACGAAATATCGCCCCTTTATGGGCCTGGTAACGTCAAAATCCGAACTAATAACGATTTAGTAATAGGAAAGTTCGATAAAACCATCTAGTCGGTTTCCTGGAGCTACAGAAGATTCAGAGTGGAGGTGACAAGGCTGATTGTGCCATAAGTGATTTATGCAGCAACTTATTTATATACAGATATTATCTGGTTTATTGGTCGGTCAAGTTACGCATCAGCTTATTCATCAATGTCTGGAGCTGTTGCCATTCAGCTTTGTCCAGTCCGCCGCGTTCCGTTAAAATGTTAGGCAGGGTGTTCAAGACTTTGCGCGTCGTGACCCCGGCTTCCGTTAAGGTAATGAGCACGCTACGGTCATCGTGTGGATTGCGTTGACGTGCAATCAAACCGGCCTTAGTCATCCGTTTTAAAATTGGCGTAAGGGTGCCCGTACTCAAGTCGAGCTGGGCGCTCAGTTTTTTGACGGGAACGGCCTTGGGCGGATCAGCATAGAGTGCCACTAAGACTAGGTACTGCGGGTATGTGAGATGATGTTCGGCCAAGGTTGGCTGGTATAAACGTTGAATCGCATGAACCGTCGTATAGGCCGAAAAGCAGATGTGCTCGTCAAGCGGTCGAATGGGGGCTGTGTTCATATTGTGACCACCTTTCTATTGTGATTTTGGTTGAATAAGAAAACTTAAAAACAGATTGTATGCAATCTAATTGCCTGGATTATAGCATATAATCGATAACATATGGGCTGCAGGGTCCTGCAAGCTAGTCGCGGATTGTCATTGCAACCGTTTGCCGAATCTTGGTGCATTCATTTCAGCCCTGACTGCGATAAAAATAATTGGTTCGACGGGTGAAATACAGTATAATGCTACGAGTAAGTAAGAGAGTGGGGTTAGATTGATGGTCATTGCAATTGTGATAGTGTTGGCGATTTTCAGCATCGGGTTATTTGGCTTACTGTTAGCCGGTGCAAAACGCCAAGGCGCTGCTATTTTTGACCATTCCTTTGGTTTTGGAATGGTGATTGGCGCGGTGACTGATTTTTTAGATACGTTGGGGATCGGCAGTTTTGTGGTCTCAACGGCGATTTTTCAAGCCAGTCACTATTTAAAAGATGAACGCCAATTGCCGGGAACTTTAAATACGATGCATGCGATTCCGACCGCCTTTGAGGCTTTTTTCTTTGTGACGGCGGTCACCGTCGACCCGGTCACACTGATCAGTTTGGTGCTGGCCGCGACAATCGGTGCCTTAGTAGGTAGTGAAGTCATGACGAAGCTTAATCAACGATGGGTCCAACTGATCATGGCTGGCGCTTTGATTGTGACGGCGTTGTTGATGGCGGCCAAACTACTAGGCTTGATTAGTTTATTAGGGGTCGCCAATCAAGCAACTGGCCTGGTGGGTTGGAAGTTGATTGCCGGAATCGTGGGTAACTTTATCTTGGGTCTATTGATGTCAGCGGGGGTCGGCCTATACGCACCTTGCATGGTCATGGTGTACTTCTTAGGTTTGACACCGATTGCGGCTTTTCCAATCATGATGTTGTCCTGTGCACTATTAATGCCGATTTCGTCAGTTAATTTCATTCGGCATGACCGGGTCGATTACCGCGGGTTGTTTGGGATTATCTTAGGCGGTATTCTGGGTGTGGTCGTTGCGGCGACGCTCGTTAAGTCACTTTCCTTAACAGCCCTCAGTTGGCTAATCGTGCTCGTCAGTTGTTGGACGGCCTTTTCACTCTGGCAGACGGCACAACGGCAGAAAAATGCGCTATCCTAAATTTGAATCATAGCAGCGAAGTTGTTAAGCGTTCCATGAGCTAACAACTTTTTTTGTGGGCTGATGATGTGATTCGGTTACGCGTTGTGCTGATTATTGTTTAGCATTAAAAATGATTAAATCATGCCAGTTATTAAGTTCAAAAGCAGCCAGCTGAGGATCGCTGGGAACAAGGCGAGTTAGTGTAAAACTGCTGTGATAGGGTCGTCCTATGCCGGCTTCCAGGTGTTTCTGACAACGCTGGAACGCGATGGACACAGATTTAAGCCGAAAGCCCACGTCTTAAATACTGGTCTTCCACTAACCAAGCACACAACGCTTGCTAAGTGGAATTTCATCGCTGAGCATTGTCAGAACCACCTTCCAGCCTGGGTTGTATTCGAAAGACAGACATGTGCGGACTCAGCTTTTTGTTGGATTAGTCGCTGGTTTCTGGGTACACAGTCATTTTGATATTTAACTCTGAGACTGGTTTCAACACTAGCGAGGCTCCTTTACCCCTGTTTTAAAGATTCTGACAAACAACTTCACAGAACTTGCCTGATAGAATTTTCTCTAGTCGTCTGAGATAGTAAAGTTTTGAATTCTAAATGAAGGCAATTTTACAGACTAGTTGCAAGACTAGTGCCGCTGAAATTATTGGTATTGAGATGAATGAAGAATATTCAGGTAATCTTCTGGGTGCCCAAATGTCATAAAGCATCAACGACACCGAATAAAAGTTTGACTGAAGGGCCAGTCACCTAGTGTTCAGTGCTCAATTGTGCCTAGTTAGGTGGCTGTTCATCCGCCATTCGAGCGGCTTCCCGACTGGAGGGGCTGGCTGACAATGCTCAGTAGCCAAATTATTCTTAGTCGGAAGTGGGTTACTTCCGGCTTAGAATAAGACTCGTATTTGAAATTGCGCAGTGAACTTCTGCGTGAGTTCAAATCGATGTCGGCTTACGTTCCAGCAATTGTCAGCCGGCCCCGGAAGTCGGAATAGGAAGAACACCGGCTGACGGACAGTAGGCCCAATAATTGGCATGATTTAATCATAGAACCTGACCAACGCAGCTGACATAATGGAAATGTTAACGTTTTACAGTCCTCTGACCCTATCAGTTTAACAGCACGTGTAATCTTGACATTATACACAGCTAGCTGTATAAAAGATAGGGATGGTGATGGGATGAATCATGATGAAATGGTGGCTAGGCAAGTCTTGGTGCTGGCCAGGCAGATTACGCGCCGCCGTAATCAACATTTAAGAACGGTCGGATTAACGACTGAGCAGGCGGATGCGCTCGTCTTTTTTACCGATCATCCTAAGCAGACGGTGACGGCGTTTAAGACGCGCCAGGGTATCACACACCAGACGGCTCGTTTGATTGTCCAACGGCTACAGGCGCGCGGCTACGTCCAATTAGTGGTCAGTCCCACGGACGCACGGGCCAAGCAGGTGGTGGTGACGGCGAGCGGCCGTGCCAAACGCGCCCAGTTACGGCAACACGGTTGGCAAACGAGCGCGCAGATGTTTGCGCACCTCGATGAGCAGCAACAACAGTTATTCTTAGATTTGTTACGACAGGTCAATCAAAATTTAGAGAGCGATGAGAATTGATGAAGACGCGTTTATACACGCCAGATGTGAAGTTAGTCCTAGTAGCAAGCTTTTTCTTCCTAATGAGCCCAATGTTGATCAACCCGGTGATTGCCGGATTTGCGCACGGTATCGGGGCGAGTTCGGTGCTAGCAGGGGTGATTGCTGGGTTGACCAACCTCACATCCTTAGTTTTGCGGCCCCTGGCAGGTAATCTGACTGACCGGGTGTCGAAGTACCGGCTGACCTTTATTGGGGGCTGTCTATTATTGTTAGCTAGCCTCGGTTACAGCTTAACGACTAACGTTACCCTGATTATGCTATTGCGGATCGTGAATGGTCTGGGTTATACCCTCTGTTCCGTCTGCATGGCGACCTGGATGGCTAGTCTACTGCCACCCGACCGTATCGGTTCTGGGATGGGGATTTATGGATTAGCAAACGCCCTCGGCATGGCTTGTGGGCCCGCAATCAGTGTGTTTTTGTATCAGCATTACAGTTATCAAAGTGTCTTCTGGCTAGCAGCCGGTTGTAGCTTACTACTGGTGATCATGATTCAATTTGTAGGTGACCACGGTGAACCGGTGGCGGTGCCCAAGGCGGATGCACAGCAACGGCATTTTCGCATTGTCCAGCCGCGCGTGATTCCAGTTGCGCTGATTTTGCTCTTATTTTCATTACCATACTTCGCAACGCAGACCTATATCGTCAGCTACGTGGCCGCGCGTCATTTTCACGTGGCCGCTGGGATCTTCTTCCCAGTTTACGCGGTGATTTTACTTGTCTTGCGGCTGATCTTACGTGACTGGTTTGACCGGGTGCCATTTAAACGGTTCATCTGGTTGTGCCTGATTTTTAATCTGTTGGGCTTAATTGGCTTAACGGATATGACCAACTGGGCGATGCTTTTGCTGGGCGCGGCTGGTTTAGCAGCGGGCTATGGCTTGATGTTTTCAATCTGTCAGGCCAAGGCGCTAACGCTGGTACCAGAAGCCGACCATGGTTTGGCCAACAGTACGTTTTACATTGGCGTCGACTTAGGGATGTCACTGGGACCGATTTTTGGTGGGCTGATTTCCAGTGTACTGTCGATGACCTGGTTCTACCCGGTCATGATGGTGACGTTGCCGCTAATTGTGATCGTCTATCTTGTGAGTCGGCGGGGGTTGGCTTAAAACGGCGACCCATTAAAATGGCCTAAAGATAAGAATTGAAAACCTGATGAATACTCAAACGATGGGCGTCCGCTAATCTTTTGAGCAAGCTGAATATGACAAAAAGGAGGTGCCCTAGAATCAAATCTAGGTGCACCTCTTTCGTTTTGATTGGACAACCCATTAAGCAGGTGTCACTACGTATTTTTCATAGCGTTGTGCATCCACGGCGTTCAGTTCGACCGTTAATTGGGTGCCATCCGCCAAGTAATCCGTTTTGAGAATGTTGGCATGGTCATTCAAGTAGGCGACCACGTCACCATCACTGAATGGAATTAATAACGTTGTCGTCACGTAGTTCTTGAAGACTTTGGCTTTGATCATACTGGTCAAAGCTTGCAAGGAGGCCTCGTCACGCGCCGTATAAATTAGTTGATCATCTTGTTGGTTTGGATAGTCGGCTTCGGTTAAGTCCGCCTTGTTAAACGCATAGATCATTGGCACGTCGTGAACGCCAATTTCCTTCAAAGTCTTTTCAGTCGTGGCCATCATTTCTTTGTAATGCGGGTCCGCGTAGTCAATGACTTGAACCAGTAAATCGGCATTGGCGGCTTCGGCTAACGTTGAGCGGAAGGCGTTGATCAGGTTATGCGGCAAGTCACTGACGAATCCGACCGTATCACTGAGCAATAACTGCTTGTTATCGGGGAAGGTCAGCTGGCGGATGCTCGTATCTAGCGTGGCGAACAGCATATCCTTTTCGAAGACTTGTTTATCTTCACCCTTACCGAACAGTTTTACTAAGCCGTTCATCGTGGTTGATTTACCGGCGTTGGTATAGCCCACTAAGGCAACGTTCGGTAGGCCGGCCTTATCGCGTTGGGCGCGTCGGACGACTTCATCCTTGTTGAGTTCCTTGAGTTCGTGCTTGGCGTGGCTGATGCGGTCTTGAATCGTCCGCCGATTCAATTCCAGTTGTGTTTCACCAGCACCACGGTTGGTAAAACCACCGCCACCACCAGCTGCGGCTCCGGCTTGTTGGTCCAGGCGGTTGGAGATACTGGTCCGCAAACGGGGGAGCTGATATTGCAGCTGGGCGATTTTGACTTGCGACTTGGCTTCCTTGCTACGAGCACGGTTACCAAAAATCTCCAGAATCAACCCAGTGCGGTCGATGATTTGGATATCCGTTTGTTCCTCTAAGTTACGCACCTGACTGGGGGTCAGATCCGCGTTGATGACCATAATGTGCAAATCGTTGGCTGCTGCGACTTCTTTGATTTCGACAACTTTGCCTTTGCCGAAGAAGGTGGCCGGGTTGGGCTTTTCCAATCCCTGGTCGATTCGCAGGGCGGCGTGCATATTATTGGCTGCAACGAGCGCTTCTAGTTCGGACATCGCATAGTCGTAGTTGGCGACAGTCTTAGACATGCCGGCAATGATGACTTCTTGTACTTTTTGAGCGTTAGTTTCAGACATACACTCACTCCTAACGTGTTATGATTGAGTTAAGTATAACATGTCTAATCAAAATATTACGATTTCGGGCATTAGGGAGGAATTTATCTTGGGATATGTGCTTGATTTACGCAAACGGGTCGGTCATCTGCCGTTAGTCGTGGCGGGTGCCGCAATGATGGCTCAGAATTCAACCGGTAAAATTGTCCTGATTTATCGGACGGATAATCATTGTTGGGGTTTGCCCGCGGGATCCACGGAGCCGGGCGAGACGGTCCAGCAGACGGCCCGCCGTGAATTAAAAGAAGAGACGGGGTTAACGGTCGGTGATTTGACGTTGATCGACGTCTTCAGTGGTCCCAACATGCACTATCAATACCCCAACGGCGATGTTATTGATAGCGTCACGACTTTGTACCGCGCCAATACGACTGGCGGGGAACTCATTCAGGCGACTGACGAAACGAGTACCGCCGCGTTCTTTGACCTTGATGATTTACCGTCACCACTGACGCCGTTGACCAAATGGATGTTGAAGGGTGAATAGACTTGACCACCTGAATTGGATTTGCTATAGTGGACTGAAATATTAAACAAACTTGTCACCGGACAACGTTAACGCCGCTTCCTTAGGTCATTGTGGAAGCCGCGTGGCGTTGTCCGTTTTTTTTCGAGGAGGAATTGATGATGACATGGATTTATTTAGTAATTGCAGGGATTTTTGAAGTCGTCTGGGCGACAATGATGAAGTTAAGTAATGGGTTCAGCCACTTGGGTTACGCGGCCGCAACGGTGGTTGGGATGATTCTAAGCTTTGGCTTTTTAGCGTTAGCAACCAAACATTTACCGTTAAGTATTGCCTATCCGATTTGGACCGGTATCGGGGCGGTCGGCGCAATCATTGTCGGCTTAGTCTTTTTCAAGGATACGATTGCGCCGCTCACGTGGGTCTTCATCGCCATGCTGGTCATCGGTATTATTGGCATCAAAGTCACGAGTTAGGCGCAGGACACCAGACTTCCACGTTGGGTGACTGGCTTGGATGTTTATCAGACAAACGCGTGGTTTAGTTGGTTTGACAACTGAAACTGCCCTTGATTCAATGACCAGCGATTGATAATGCTGCCTTCATTGCGATTCCGCCTGCTCGTCAGTGAAGACCTCGGCCTGATAGGAAACGATTTCATAAACGACGCTTCACGCAATGCAAACGGTGGTATAATGAACTTGAGAGATGGATGGCGGTCTAACCTCGTCTTAGACGGCTTCCGACAGCGATAAACCCACAGATGCCAGGCGTTTACCGTGTCTACCACTTGCGACACGCAATGGCTCGGAAGGTTGCCTTAATTTCGGCGGTCAATTCCGTGTATCTACCTAGTTGAGTTAACTCAATGGTTCTCAAATTTTGAAAGAAGTGACGTCTGATGATCTTTCCAGTTTTTAATTTAGGTCCACGCGATGCCGTGTTGTTGATTGCAATTTCTGTGATGCTAGTGTTAACCGTTGTTTTTCACTGGTCAGCATGGGAACTTTTATTTGCCGCCGTTGCAGTTATCGTTGCGTTCGTCGCAGGAGGTATGAAACCGAATAAAAAGAACGTGCTTGCTTTCTTGAAAAATAGTTCGGATTCAGGCAAGACGCGCTAAACGGCTGTGGGGCTAAATACAGCCTCATTGCCAACAATTGATATTTTAGAAGTCAACCTAAAAACGCTCGCGACCACTGACTGGTTGCGAGCGTTTCGTTTAATGTGCTGAATTATAGGTGTTGATTGACTTTCACGTCAGCTAAGTCCTGGGCGTAGTCAACGACTTTGATTTGGTCGCCGTCCACGTCGATACGGGTCACGCTGCCGTTTTTGGGCCCCTGCGTGATGTCGATTTCAGGGGCGAAGCGTGCGACCATACTACGAATCGTGGTGCCGTGGGTCACGACGAGCACTTTTTCGTGGTGGTCGTGATGGGCTTTCAAGTAGTCAAACCCTTGATTGATGCGTTCCCAGTACATCGCATTGTCCTCAGCTTCGTGCCATGGATCAAGTTCGCGCATTAAGTCGCGCGTCTGGTCGATGTGCACGTGGGCCAAAAGTTCGCGCATTAAGTCGCGCGTCTGGTCGATGTGCACGTGGGCCAAAAGTTCGTGCATACTCGTCACGCCGAATTGGTGCCCAATTAGTGACCAGGTCCGACTAGAATCATCACCTTCGTAGTAGCCGTAGAAGACTTCCCGGAAGTTCATCAGCGTCTTAAGCGGTTGCGCTTCGGTGCCCATCGCCCGCTGGATGAGGTGCGCGGTGTCGATGGCCCGTTTGGAATCACTGCTATAAAAAGCATCGAAATGCGTGTCTGCGAGGGCTTGACCGACCTTGGTCGCGGTACTTTGACCATAGTCAGTCAGCGGTGAATCCGACCAACCCTGCATCCGATTATATAAGTTGAAAAACGTCTGTCCATGCCGGACAAAGTAAATTGAAAATTGCGCCATTGCTTACTCCTTACTTAGTCGAGATGGTCTTTGCGACCAAAGTAGTCTAACGAAACGGTATCATCGCTGATCGTGAATTTCGTGACACTGCCGTTTTTAGGCCGTTCGGGCGAAGTTAACGTCGCAAAGCGGCTGGCAATACTATAAATCGTGTTGCCGTGGCTAACGACGAGCACTTTGTCACCATCCTGGTGTTTGGCACGTAAGGCATCGAGGCCGCCGTTGACCCGTTGCCAGAATTCATCGTTATTCTCAGCACGGTGAAAAGGATCGGCTTCCTTGCAGAAGTCCTTGGCCTTTTCAATCCCATACTGGGCAATGATTTCAGAGAGGCTCGGCGCTTGGTGGGGCGCACCGACCATGAACCAAGTCTGTGACGTGTCGTCACCTTCAAAGTAACCATAAAAGGCTTCTCGGAAGGCCGCCATCGGTTCGACCGTCAAATCAGCGTTACCACTGGCTGGCAGCAGTAATTCAGCGGTGCGCATCGCCCGCGTCATATCGCTGGCGTAAACGGCGTCAAAATCAATGCCATTGAGCATTTTACCTGCATTCCGAGCGTCCTGTTCACCGACAGCGGTGAGCGGGGAGTCGCACCAGCCCTGCATCCGGCGGTACTTATTAAAGTAAGTTTGACCATGACGAATCATGTAAACGGAAAAAGTTGCCATTATAACCTCCACTGCTTAATGTTCAAAACTTAGACACAATGTCATCATTCTACCATAAAATCAGCCGGCTTTAATTAGCGGTTGATAAGGCTTGGCGAATTTGAGCCGCACTCTGCTTGTTACTGGTAAAGATCAGCCGATCGCCGTACATGATGGTCGTGTTGCCATTTGGTGCAATTAGTTTACGGTTGCGGATGACTTGGCTAATCGTTACATCCTTGGCAAATTGTAAGTTTTTAATCTGAACATTCGTGTAACGGTGGTTGAGAACGCGCACTTCGTAGATACTGTTTTCGGTATCATTGAGCAACAGTAAGGTCGATGGTGACTCAATCAATGCTCGTAGCAACGTAATGTTGGCTTCTGGCGTATTGTAGACTTCGACGCCGAGTTCGCGCAGTTCATCTTCATGTTCGTTCAAGACGTTGCGGTCTTCAAAACGGACGATGATACGGCGCACACCATAGCTTTTGGCGGCTTTCGCGAGCTCGTAATTCCGTTCGGCGTCAATGTGACCGAGAATCAAGATGTCCGTATCGAAGACGCCGTGGTCCTGTAAGTCCTGCGCTGAAAAGTTTTCCATCAAGGTGACGGGCACTTGCGCGTGGTAAGTCTGGTAATTTTCCGGATGATTGGTATACATCGCCACGTCGTACCAGCCCTTGCGCAACTGCTGAGCCACGGGAACGGTACTCAAGTTGGCACCGATGAAGTGGACGGACGTCTTGACCAGGTCTTCTTTTTCAGCCGAATACAGCTTGTTAAAAATCAGTGGTGAAACGATACAAGTCAGGAGCGCCGCTAGTAAAAAGGCGCCAGATTGGTCGGTCGTGATGGTCTTCATCGACTTAGCGACCCGCAAGACGGCCAAAACCATCGTCATCGTTGTCGCGGTCAGGGCGGTCCCAGCTAGTGCGTTAGCCTGTTTGAAGCGTAGTTTTAAAATCCAGAAGCCCCCAATTTTGGCGACCATGTAGGCCAAGAAGAACAGTGGAATCAGTAACAGCGTCTTGCCACTCGTCAGCAAGGTCCGCAAGTTCAAGTCGACCCCGGTCGTGATGAAGAAGATCGGAATGAAGAAGCCGTAGCCAATCGCATCCAAACGTTCGCGGGTCGTTTCGCTCGGGTTGAGCAGTTTCAACACGATTCCGGCAACGAATGCGCCCAGGATGTTTTCGGCGCCCACTGATTCCGCCACGGTGACCATTGTGACGATCAGGAAGAATGCCAGGCGGATGTCGAGCTGCGTCGTTGACTTATTAATATTTTGATAGAAGCGGAAAAATGGCTTGAACCGCAAGAGCAGTAGGGCGGCGACCGCTAAAATCAGTAGCAGTAACCAGAGACTTTGTGAATTGCTGCCATAGACGGAGGCGTAAAGCGTTAGCCCCATCATGGGCACGAGTTCACCGAAGACGGAGATCAAGAGCACTGTTTGCCCAAACGCCTTACTCAGTAGTTCTTGTTCCTTTAAGGCGACAATCACGATACCCAGAGAGATCGTCCCGAATAAAATCGTAGCGAGCCAGAAATCGCTGAAGAGGCCACTGGCTTTAAATGCCGCGGCTAGTCCCAACGACAACACGACGATTGTTCCGTACGCGTAAACGGACAGTCGTACCGGTGAATACTTTGGGGTGTTGACCGCGTTTTTCTGTTCCAGTGGCGTGAGTTCTGTACGCCGTTTTTTAAATAAGCTGAAGTCGATTTCCAACCCACTCAGAAACAGCAGGACGATGACTCCAATCGTCGATAGTTGAGAAATCAAATCGGAGGTGTTCACAAAATTGAACACACTTGGCCCGAGAATAATCCCAATAATAATCTCCATCACCGCGGTGGGCAGGCTGTTGATTTTGAATTTAGCCATAATGAGCGGAATTAATAGGGCCGCTAATAGAATAATGACTAAGGAAACTTGATCCATGAAATAATCCCTCGATTCGTTTTAGTACACACGTAGTTGATCGTCGTCCGCGCCCCAAAAGGCTTCGCTAAGTTGGTCGTCGGTCAAGACTTTTAACATCTGATCGACGCCCGGCGCCAACTTGTCAGGCGTCAAGGCGCTCAGGGGCTGCCAGCTGATGGCGCCTTCGTAAGAGCCGACTAACAGGTCGCCATGAAATTGGCTGGTGGTGTAAAGCGTCCCGAGCGAGACATCGCCAGCATCGTTTTCGACCCAGGTGACCGTGCCAACAAGCTTGAGATGTTCGACGGTCAAACCAGTCTCTTCCAAGACTTCACGTTTGATCGCCGCTACCTGGGATTCGCCAGGGTCGACGTGGCCGCCTGGGAAGGTCAACCCAGACCATTGCGCGTCGATTTTATTTTCGACAAGGACTTTACCCGTCTGCGGGTCGGTAATCAGGCACATGTTCACCAGCTCGGCACGCACGGTCCGGTCATGGTGCTCATGTAAATCCTTGGTCCGCAGCCAGTCTTGGGCCTTGTCGTTGATGCTGGCCATAAACGCCGCCTTGGTTTGTAGATAAGTGGCATCATCTTTCGCCGCCTTCTGCCGAATCGCCGTATACTTCCGGCCGTCCGTGCGATGGGCGTTGAGATAGTCGCGGAAGGTCAGTAATTGGTGGTACTGGTCGGCGTCGGTCGTGATGATCACGTGGATCAACTGACCGTCAAGCACGACCGCATACGTTTGGTTCGTCCCCGCAACGGGTTGCGCTGCAAGTTTGGCGATGGCCGCCGTGGCGTCTTCCACGAGTAGCGCAATATCAATCATTGGCCGTGCCAATAGCTGTGGCATGGCCGTACTGCCAACGTGGCTGTGTTTTAATAAGTTGGCCCCAAGCTGCTGGCTGAGCAACGCCTGATAATGGACGGCTTGTGCTTGCCATTCAGCTTGATAAGCCATTAATTTGGTCGTTTTCATCCAATCCCTCCACTTTGTTTAAGTCATTGAAAGGATACACTTTTTGGCTGAATTTGAAAAGGAAAGACGTGTGGGGGTGGAGGAAAATAAAATTGAAGAGGATAGTTGACGCACGCCTTGGAAAGCGCTATCATTATTTGTAGATAAAAGAACGAATTAATTGGGATTGTAATAGCAATGTTTAGGCGCTACACAAAACCCGCTTAGTCAATGGGCTAAGTGGGCTTTTTTTATGGAAAATTCGCAATGGAATGGGGATGAAAAAATGCAAATCAAAAAAATTCTCAATAATAACGCCATTATTACGCATAACTCAAAACATCAAGAAATGATTGTGATTGGAAAGGCGATTGCTTACGGGAAGCATCCGAATGAGACCGTTGACGAAACAAAGATTTATAAGGTCTTTATGCCGGCAAGTCGCGGAGATCGTAAATTGATCCTAGACATGATTAATGAGATTCCAGTGCAGTTTTTTCAAATTGCCAAACAGATTGTTGATAAAGCGCAGATGGATAGTGACATTAAATTAACAGACAGTGTGTTTATTGCTTTAACCGATCATATTTCGTCAAGCGTTGATCGAATTAAGTCTGGATTATCGTTAACCAATCAGTTTTTGTGGGAGATTCGTAGTTATTATCCTAAAGAATACCGAATTGGGCAATGGGCGATTCGTTTAGTCAATGAAGACTGTCAGGTTCAGTTGACCGATGATGAAGCCGGATTTATTGCACTGCATATCATCAGTGGTGAGCTTGGTGACCGTCTTGACGAATTTCATGAAGTGATTAATTTTGTCAAAAAAGTGACGAGCATCGTGACCTATCAATTATCGGTGGAAATTGATCGTGACTCGCTTGATTATAATCGATTTGTGACACACTTGAAGTTTTTTTGGCAGTACATGATGGATCAAAGCCATAAACGAGTCATTGGTGATTTAAGTGATGATATGTTAGCGGTTATTAAGGGGAAAAAGGTTGCGGCCTATGAGTGTGCGATGAAGGTAAAAGCATTTATTCAGCAAAATTACGACTACACGCTTACTAATGAAGACTTGCTATACATGACGATTCATATCGCCAGAATAACAGATAAGACATGATTGAGCTGGGCCTTGAGAAGATTTCAAGAACATGAGGAGGATAAAGAAATGTATGATGAAATGAATGAAAAAATCATTGCAGGTGTGGGTGGCAAATCGAATATCAAGTCAGTCGTTCACTGTGCAACTCGGCTACGATTTGTTTTAAAAGATGAGTCAAAAGCCAATGATACCCAAGTTTCTGAAATTGCCGGAATATTGCAAGTGGTCAAAAAAGCTGGCCAATATCAGCTAGTTATTGGAAACAATGTTGAGGATGTGTACAACGAATTAGTAGATAAGCTGCAGCTTGACGGTGAGCCCGATGATGGTGACCAAAAGGATAACAGGAGTCTGTTCGATAAGGTTATCAGTACCATTACAGGATCAATTGCACCCGCCATTCCTTTGCTGGCTGGTGCCGGGATGGGAAAAGTACTCCTGTTGATTTTAACGTTATCTGGAATTCTCAGCGAGAAGAGCCAGACGTATCAGATGTTGAACCTTATTTTTGACACTGGTTATTTCTTTATGCCTGCATTCATCGGATTCTCAGCTGCAAAGATTTTTAAAACGAATCAATTCTTAGGTGCTTTTATGGGATTAGTCACCGTTAATCCGAATTGGGTTGCGCTAGTTACTGCTGGCAAGGCAGTTCATTTTATTGGCATCCCTGTTCAGCTGGTCTCATACTCATCAACCTTGATTACGGCCATCTTGTCCGTTTGGATGATGTCATATATTGAAAAGTTTGTTAAAAAGATTACGCCAGGAATGATTAAAGTGTTCGCTGAGCCAATGCTGATCATGTTAATAACGGCCCCTTTAACATTTATCGTTCTTGGACCGATTGCTAACTTGATTTCTATGGGAATTGCAGCTGTAAGTATGTTCTTGTATGAACATGCTGGCTTCATTGCCATTCCATTATTAGCAGCGGCTTATCCATGGTTGGTCTCGATTGGTATTCATAAGGCATTGAGTCCAATCAGTATTCAACTAGTTGCAACACAAGGATTTGACCCAATCATCCGAGTGGTCGCACTTTGCTCAAACATGTCCCAAGCTGCAGCTTCATTAGCAGTTGGATTAAAAACTAAAAATAAGCAATTACGCGCTTTAGCACTTTCTTCGACAGTTACGGCTTATTTAGGTGGTATTACCGAGCCTGCAATGTTTGGTGTTAACCTGAAGCTAAAGAAGCCGATGTATGGTGCGATGATTGGTGGTGCCATTGCCGGATTGTTTGCCGGATTTATGAAAATGAAGGCATTTATTTATGTTACCCCTGGATTGTTGAGTCTACCGATGTGGGTCTCGAAGACGGAAAACTTTGTTGTGTTAGCCGTTGCAACCATTATTATTGCAAGTATCGCAACCTTTGTTGCCACTTGGCTCATTGGATTTGATGATCCAGTGAGTGATGAGACGACAAAAAAAGAACAAGCTGAGGCTAATAAGGTAGTAACGACTAAACATACAATCAACAGTCCAGTTGTCGGTGAAACACGGAAATTAAGTGAAGTGAACGACGAGACATTTGCGAGTGGTGTTATGGGAAACGGTATCGCGGTGATTCCGAGTGAAGGCCTGGTCGTTGCACCGGCCGATGGTATTGCATCCGCAGTATTTGACACTAGCCATGCAATTGGAATTCATTTGGATAATGATGCTGATTTGTTGATTCATGTCGGGATTGATACGGTTGAATTGAACGGCAAGTATTTTGAAACCTTAGTCAAGAAAGGTGAACGCTTTCATGAAGGACAGCCACTATTGAAATTTGATTTGGAGAAAATCAAGGCTGCCGGGTATGATCCTACCGTGATGATTATTGTATTAAATACAAAGGATTTCTTAGAAGTCTTGCCTGTACCGGAATCGAATCAATCTGTAAAAGTTGGTAATAACCTGTTAATGCTGGCATAGTTGGAGGAATTACAATGGATTATTTCAAGACGGCACCGAATTTTATGTGGGGAGTTGCCACTGCCGCAAATCAAGTGGAAGGTGGTTGGGATGAAGACGGAAAAGGAATGTCAATTGCTGACTGTATGCGCTATCGACCAAAAATAGATACAAATGATTATCAAGCTGTTAATCAAATGGACAGTCATGAAATTGAACTTGCGTTGGCTGATCATTCGACAAAAGGTTGGGCAAAGCGACATGGTGTTGATTTTTATCATCGTTATCGGGAGGATATTAAATTATTAGCAGCAACGGGTATCAACACGTATCGCTTCTCAATTAGTTGGGCACGTATTTTTCCAAATGGTGATGATACGGAACCTAACCAAGCAGGATTAGACTTTTATTTGGCAATTGTAAAAGAATTAGCCAAGTATCATATCACGCCGGTAGTGACTTTATCACACTATGAAATGCCTTTGAATTTGGTGCTAAAGTATGACTCTTGGTATGATCGCAGAGTAATTGATTACTTTGAGCGGTATGCTAAAACGGTCATTGATTATTTGCATCAGTATGTGCAGTATTGGATACCAATCAATGAAATTGATAGTATTATCAGGCATCCATTTTCGTCAGCGGGATTAGTTGCAGATCGTTTTCCTGAAGATAACTTTAAGACGGTCACTTATCAAGCCATGCATCATCAATTTATTGCGGCAGCAAAAGTGGTTGCGTACTGTCATCAAAACTATCCAAAAATGCAAGTTGGAAGTATGATAACCAGAACCATGGTTTATCCATACAATAGTGATCCTGATAATGTGTTAGCGGCAACTCAAACGATGCGCGATGTCTATGCATTTAGTGATATTCAAGTTCGTGGCAGATATCCAGCGTTTCTATTGGAGAAGTTGACAGCTGACGGAATCAAGATAAAGTTTGGCTCTAATGATAAAAAACTGTTGGCAGAAAATACCGCAGACTTTGTTGCATTTAGTTATTATTCATCCATTTGTACGGCAAGTGATACAACGGGGTTGCCTGTAACAAAGGCTAATCGCACTATTGGCGTTTATAATCAGTATTTGCCTGAGAGTGAGTGGGGATGGCAAATTGATCCTGTTGGACTCCGGCTATCATTAATTGACTTATATGATCGTTATCAAAAGCCGCTGTTTATTGTTGAAAATGGACTGGGCGCCGTAGATGAACTTGGGCCTGATTTACGAGTACACGATACGTATCGAATAAGTTATTTGCGTCAACATATACGCCAGATGTTGATTGCTATTGCGAATGACGGCGTTGAATTGATGGGCTACTGTATATGGGGAACGACTGATATGATATCAGCGTCTTCAAATCAAATGTCAAAAAGGTATGGTTTGATTTTTGTTGATTTAGATGATAATGGTGACGGTACCTATAACCGCTACTTAAAGGATAGTTATTACTGGTATCAACAACTATTGAGCTATGGTACTCAGATTCCGGTTAACTACCTGCAAGAAGCGGATACAAAGTTACAATGCTCATAAACAAGAGGGTTGCCTTCGAAAAGGCAACCCTCTTGTTTTCGCTAACCTATTGAGAAACCGTCCGTTGCCGAATCGTTTTGACCACCGCGGCGAGCATTGCGGGAACCAGTGCGACCACCATGATGCCTAAGAAGCACAGTGAGAGGTGCTCCTGCACAAAGTCGATGGAACCGAAGAAGTAGCCGAGTGAGCAACCGACGCTGACCCAGATGCCGACCCCAATCAGGTTCCAGAAGGCAAAGGATGCTTGTGGCATTTTAGAAGCACCCGCACTCAGTGGTACAAAAGTCCGAACTAGTGGGACGAAGCGGCCAAACATGACAGCTTTGGCCCCGTATTTGGTGAAGAAGTGTTGCGCTTTGATCTGCTTGTCCTGCGGGAGGTGCCGTTGGAGCCATGGTAATCGAATCAAGTGGCGGCCAATTTCGAAGTTGACCGTGTCGCCAATGACGGCGGCAACAAAGAAGACCGGCACTAAGATTTGAATGCTGAGGGCATCGCTGTGCGTCGCGGCCATCGTACTAGCGAGAAAAATCAGCGATTCTCCTGGGAGAAATGGAAATACGACCATCCCAGTTTCAAGGAAAATGACGGCAAATAATAGGATGTAACTCCAACTTCCAAGCGTTGTGAGTAAGGGCCCAATGCTTTGTTCCAAATGGGTTAGACTGGTAAGTAAATTGACCAACGGCAACACCTCCAATTTAAGTTGCATTTAGTATAACTGCTGTGGCCATGAAAAAACAGATGTAATCGGTTACATTTACTTTAGTTTAACACATTCATAACTTTGGTAACCAAATGTTCAAACAATTTTACGCGAAAAAGCGAAAAGCGGCTGGTTTCATGGGTTATTAATTGAGTCGCGTCGCGGATAGTGATAAAATTATTGTTCGATATTTAGGAATGGAGGGCGTTCAATGGCTAAGTCAATTAAAGCTGCAGAACAGGAACACTTAGATCACGTCGTCGCAAAAATTAAGGTGGCTGAAGAACAACAAAGCCAGACCATTACGCGCTCGGAACAGGATCAGGCTGATATCAAGCGGGACTTGCTGAATAACATCAACATTAAAACGGATAGTTACGAAGGCATGATGGAGACCGGATTATCCGTGCGGCAGCAACAACAAATGATGGATGAACGGCAAAATAGTTGGAAACACGCGACTAAGCAGTTATCCACGCTTAAAAAGTTAGAGAAGAATGCTTACTTCGCTCGGATTGATTTTCATGAAAAGGGTGAACCAAAGTCTGAAACGATTTATATTGGCTTGAGCTCATTTTCCGACACGCCCGACCATTTTCTGATTTATGACTGGCGGGCACCGATTTCCAGTATTTATTACGATGGCGGCCTGGGTGATGTGACGTATCAGACGCCGGATGGGGAACAGACCGTCAATGTGAAGCTGAAACGTCAGTTGATGGTCGAAGATGGCCAAATTTTGACGGTTTATGATACGGATGAGGTCGTTGGTGATTCGATGTTGCTGGAAGTCTTGGACGAGAAGTCGGACGTCAAGATGAAGAGCATCGTTACGACGATTCAAAAGGAACAAAACACGATCATCCGTGATACCAGCTCAGATTTACTGTTTGTCCAAGGGGCAGCTGGCTCTGGGAAGACGTCGTCCGTGCTCCAACGCGTGGCGTATTTACTGTATCGCTACCGCGGCAACTTGACGGCCGGCCAAGTGATCCTATTCTCACCGAACCAATTATTTAATGATTATATCAACCAAGTGTTGCCAGAACTTGGTGAGCAAAACATGGTGCAAATGACGTACTTCCAATATGCGTCATATCGTTTGCCCCATATGCAAGTCGAGACGTTGCAACAGCGGTTTGAAACTGAAAATACGCCGCAAATGGCTAAAATCACGAAGCTGGAAGGCAGCTTAGCCTTTTTCAACGCAGTCACAACGTACGGCCGGCATTTGGAACAATCTGACATGCGTTTTCGTAATATTACTTTGAACGATGAGGTGATTATTTTCCGGGAAAAGATTAAGGAAATCTACTACTCGTTCAACGAAAACTACCATCTTGGCAACCGGTTATCCGCGACGAAGGAAGAATTGATCAAAATCTTGAATCGCAAGGTCGAATCTGAGATGCGCTCTAAATGGGTCGAAGAAGCGGTCCAAGACTTGTCGCGTGAAGAAATCAACCAGTTGTACGGTAACCAACCGCGAGAATTCAAGAACGGCGATAAGGAATTCAAGTTCCTGGCACGTAAAATCGTCATGCAACGTTTAGGGAAGGCGCGGACCCAAATTGTCCGCAACCGCTTCCTGAGTATCAACATGCAATACGCCCACTTCTTACGCGAAGTACCGAAGATTATCAAACTAGCTGATTACGGCATTTCAGCGATGGATTGGGATGCAACGGTCGAGAAGAAGCTACAAGAAATCAAGGACCGCCACATCTCATTGACCACCGTTTCAGCGTACATGTACTTGCATGACTTGATGACTGGTAAACGCGGACAGCGCGATATTCGGTTCGTCTTCTTGGATGAAATTCAAGACTACAATGCCTTTCAGCTGGCATTCTTGAAGTTCAGCTTCCCACAAGCGCGCTTCACGATGCTCGGTGACTTGAACCAAGCGATTTTTACTAAGGAAAACAGTCATTCACTGATTAGTGAATTAGCGACGCTCTTTGACCCTGAAAAGACTCGAGTCGTGCAGCTGACTAAGTCGTACCGGTCAACGCAACAGATTACCGACTTTACTAAGGAAATCTTGGTCAATGGTGAAGCGGTAACGGCCTTTGATCGACAAGGCGACCGGCCAAATGTCTGCGTCACACCTGATTTTGAAGCGGGTGTCGACCAGGTCATCGACCAGTTAGCGATGAACGATTCAGAACGGGATACGACGGCCATTATCGGCAAGTCCTTAGCCGAATGCGAAGCGTTAACTAAGGCGCTCAAAGCCCGTGGCGAACAGGTCACACTGATTCAAACTGAAAATCAGCGGTTGGCGCCTGGCGTCATCGTGGTCCCATCCTTCTTGGCCAAGGGGCTAGAATTCGACGCGGTCATCGTATGGAACGCTAATAAGACCAATTATCAGCGTGAAGATGAGCGTCAATTACTGTACACGATCTGCTCCCGGGCGATGCATGAACTAACCATCGTGGCGGTCGGCGAACTGTCACCATTATTGGCCTGCGTTGACGAGCAATTGTATACGCTGGATGAGGCTAAGGTTTAAAAATCAGACTTGTTCAGATTATGATGAATTAGAACTGAGAGACAGTAAAGCTAAGAGGTATTAAAAATAAGATGCGTCCTGGCTGTTAGGCTGAAGCACTGTTACCCGCGTGGTGATGGTGCTTTTTTTAGTGGCGACCGTTTGTGGGGAGACTTTTAGGCGGTTACCTGTTTTCCTGTGAGGGGGGACTTTTGGATTGTGCCCCGGTAGCCTGAGGGGAATTGTTCACTGCTAGTGGATTGCTTGAGAGGGGCTTTTTAGCGACGAACGCTCTGTTTGAAATGGCCACTGTAGATGCGAATCGTCGGTCTGGGCGCGTAACCTGGGTGGCGGGGATGTCTGTAAAACGCTCGAGGATTGTGAGAAAAGTAATTAATTGCTGGACCGAAACGTTAGGCTGAATTCGGTGAATCTAAAGTGAATAAAGCGCTATCATTATTGGCTTACAAGTTGTAGAATTAACTTATAAATTTGAAATCACTCAGCGACAATTGTTGGTCGAGATGGTCAACGTCGTGAAAAGTCAAACAAGCTTTGTGACAATGGCAAGTGATTTGAGGAGGACTTAACCATGTCAATTACTGAAATGTTAGGCATTCAATATCCCATTTTTTCTGGCGCAATGATGCACATTGCGACCCATGAGCTCGTCGGTGCGGTTTCTGAAGCCGGTGGTCTGGGCGTGCTAGGGTCAGCGGGCTTATCAGCTGAGCAATTGCGGACGGAGATTCGGGCCACGCAAGCAATGACGGATAAACCCTTTGGTGTCAATTTGATGTTACAGATGAAGAATTGCCCCGAATTGGCTCAAGTCATTATCGACGAGGGGGTCAAAGTCGTCACGACTGGCGCCGGCAATCCGACGTCATACATTCTACCATTGCATGCAGCGGGCATCAAGGTGATTCCGGTGATTGCATCGGTACACCATGCCCATAAGATGGTCGCAGCTGGGGCGGATGCGGTCGTTGCGGAAGGTCAAGAGTCTGGCGGTCATATTGGCCAGACATCGACAATGGCGCTATTGCCACAGGTCGTGGACGCCGTGGATATTCCAGTAGTTGGGGCTGGTGGGGTCGGTGATGGCCGTTCAGTCGCAGCGATGTTTGCCCTTGGTGCACAGGGGGTTCAGTGTGGGACGATTTTCCTGACCGCCGAAGAGTGCCCAGTACCCGCGAGTTACAAACAACGCGTCTTGGCGGCCAGCGATACCGATACGATTGTTACTGGTCGCAGTCAGCGCGATCCCGTCCGTGCGTTGCGTAACCCGATGTTGGAAGATTATTTGCAATTAGAACAAAGCAATGCGCCCGCTGAAAAGTTGCACGCCTTGGCCGATGGCTCGTTTGCCAAAGCGGTCAATGAGGGCGATATGACCCATGGGACGCCAATGGCTGGTGAAGTCGCGGGGATGTTGACGACGATTCGGCCGGTCAAGGATATTATCGCTGACCTGTTTAGTGAAGCCAACGAGGTCGCTGCGGGATTAACGATTAATTAGCGTGAATGAAAATCCGGCCGTGAATGAAAATCGCGCATGACTGTTTTTTGACAGTGATGCGCGATTTTGTTGTGCGCTGGATTAGGGTGATTGCGCTGAGTTAGGCCTGTTCGTGAATCAGATTAAGCAGATATTCAACAAATATCATCGAAATCGCCTGCATATCAACAACTGAGCGATTAGAGGACTGATATCCGGGGAGGACGATGGTATGTTTAAAATAGTCCGCTAACTCGGCTTTTGCATTCATCGTAATTAAAAAGGAATTCTTAGGCAGGTTAGTGGCTGATGCCGCCAGAAAATGGTTGAAGTTCGCTTTTGTGCCACTGATTGAAAATAGGACGAGGGTCGAATCCTGCCGCATCGTATTAGTGATATGAGCCGCGTTAATATAGTCATAGGCGTATTCAGACAGCAAGCCAAGGTCCGCCAATCCCCAGAAGAGTTGTTTAGCTGGGAGCGAAGAGTAGTGAATGCCCAGCAAATAAGTCATTTGAGGATTGAGCAGTGCCTTAATCAGCTGATGAATGGCCGTTTGGTCAAGGTCTTGTAACTGAGTGATGGCCGCTAAGTATTGATTGAGGAATTGACTGTTGCCACTTGTGGGGGCCTGTTTTTGCCGTTGCTGCCGTAGATAGGCAATCATTTCAAATCGAAAGTCTTTAAACCCCTGGAAGCCCAGTGATTGGCAGAATCTCAATACCGCTGAAGTTGATGTGCCAGCCCGGTCGGCCAGTTTCGTGATCGTGAAGGTCTCGGCATGTTCAGGGTATTTCAGCAAATAGGCACTGACTTTTTGTTCAGATTTTGAAAATGTGGATTGGTGTTGTTTGATACTTTCAATGATAGTCATGAGGGTACTCCTGAGTGTAATTTTAATTCAAGTGTACTCAGCACTGATAATTTTGTCAAAAAGTATTATCAAAATTATTATTGACAACAATTTTGTCGTGATGGTATGATAAATTTATCAAAACGGAATGGTAATTTTGTCAAAAAGAGGTGTACGGCAATGGACTATCAAAAGTTAGCTGCGGCCATCGTTAAAAATGTCGGTGGTGAAGAAAATATCCAGATGGTGAATCATTGTATGACACGCTTACGTTTTAACTTGAAAGACGTCAGCAAAGCAGACAAGGCAGCACTAGAAGATTTGAATGGTGTGCTCGGTGTGGTATACGCCGGTGAACAATACATGGTCATTCTGGGCCAACATTTAATTCCAACGTATGAGGCAATCGTGAAGAATTACAGTGTCACAGCAGGCGCAACCGTCGATGAGAATTTGGATGATTTGTCGCAAAAGAAGGAACCATTGACTTGGAAGAACTGGGGCAGTAAATTTATCGGGTTTATTTCAGCGTCAGTGACGCCACTCATTCCTGGCTTGATTGCGGGTGGGATGTTAAAAGTGGTGCTATTACTAATTGTGACGTTTATTGATAGCGCTTACTCAAAGACGCCGTCGTATATGTTGCTGTCTGCGATTGCAGACGCGCCATTCTACTTCATGCCAATCATTGTGGCATATGGTGCGGCAAACAAATTGGGTGGCACACCGGTATATGCCATGGTTGCAACGGCTGCACTATTGCACGGCAATTACACCAGTTTGGTCACTGAAGGCGCCAAAAATGTCATGTTATTTGGCGTACATGTCAGCTTACTATCATACGGTTCAACGTTATTGCCCGCGTTGCTGATTGCGGTGGTGGCGTACTATGCAGAACAGTATTTGAATAAAATTGTTCCTGGTATCTTTCGGTCGGTCCTGGTCGGCATGGGAACAATCTTTATTGCTGGTACGCTCGGATATTTGATTCTTGGACCACTAGGAAATATGCTCGGGCAAGTTATCGCAGCTGTTTTCATGTTCTTGAACAGCACTGTTGGTCCTTTGGCGGTCGGACTATTAGCTGCGGCACTACCGTGGATGGTCATGGCGGGGATGCACACGGCCTTAGCCCCATTTATGACACAGTTACTCAGCAATCCAGGTTACGATGCCATTTTAAGACCCGCGTTTATTTTGCATAATATGTCCGAAGGTGGCGCTAACTTAGGGGTGGCAGCGCGGACCAAAAATGCCCAATTCAGAAGTGAGTGTATCTCGTTAGCGGTGGGTTGTATCGTGGCTGGAGTGACTGAACCGGCAATTTATGGCGTCAATTTAAAATACCGCAAACCGATGTATGGCGTGATGGCCGGGGGTTTTGTCGGTGGAATGGTCGCCAGCATTCTGGGCGCGAAAGCCTACGTGATGGGATATTCCAATTTACTCGCATTACCAATTTTCCAGCAAACTGTTTTAGCGATGGTCATCGGAATCGTCGTGGCTATCGTCACATCTGCTATCGTGACGTATGTGTTGGGAATCGATGAACAACCGGCAGAAAAAGTCACCGAACCCGTTCAAACGACCTATCCGGATGATGCCATCGTTGCTGTTAGTGATGGGGAATTATGTGATTTGAGTCAAGTCAACGATGAAACCTTTGCCAGTGGCGTGTTGGGTGATGGCGTGGCGCTGCGATTAGACAACGACTTTATCTGCGCACCAGCCAATGGGACTTTAGCAACAATGTTTCCCACCGGGCACGCGTTTGGTATCGTGACCGCAACCGGCGTTGAATTGCTCGTACACATCGGGATTGATACCGTTAATTTAAAAGGCGCTGGTTTTGATGTATTAGTTCAACAGGGTGAAACTGTTCGAGCTGGTCAACCGATTGTTCGGGTTGATCGGAGTGCGATTCAAAAGCAGGGCTATGATTTAACGACGATGTTGATCGTGACGAATGCCAATGGTCAAACGATTCAGCTGCAGCGTCAGGGTCGTGTAAAAGTTGGAACAAGATTAGATGAGGAGACGAATTGATATGACAACCAAACAATTACCAGCAGATTTTTTGTGGGGCGGGGCGACCGCTGATTTTCAATATGAAGGTGGCTTTAACGAAGGCGGCCGCGGCGTGCTATCGCATGATTATGAAACCGATGGCTCTAAAAATGCGCCCCGGCATCATACACTTCGCATGCCAGATGGTCAGTTAATTACGCCGAAGAGTTCGTTTATTCTGGCAGAAGATGTTCCAGAAGAAGCCCAACCCGTATTTTTAGATAATCAGTATTATCCAAGTCATCAGGCGGTGGATTTTTATCATCATTACAAAGAAGATATCAAGCTGATGGCTGGCATGGGCTTCAACGTCTTCCGGTTTTCCGTATGTTGGAGTCGAATTTTTCCAACCGGTGAGGAGAATGAACCGAATGCGGCCGGAATTCAGTTCTATAATGATGTAATCAATGAGATGGCGAAGTATGATATGGAACCCCTGATTACCATTTGTCACGATGAGCTACCGATGCATTTAGCGCTGAAGTATAACGGTTGGACGTCACGGCACGTGATTGATGCGTATGTCAAATATGCGAAAGCGTTGTTTGAAAATTTTGGTGACCGCTGTCGTTATTGGTTAACTTTTAATGAAATCAACGCAGTCCGCGGTTTTGGCCCGACTGGGGTTCGAAAAGCGAGTGGTCAGGATCGCTACCAAGCCGCGCATAATATGTTCGTTGCTTCAGCCAAGGCGGTTACGTTGGGTCACCAATTAATGCCAAAGAGTCAATTTGGTGCGATGTATGCCATGAGCGAACTTTATCCGGCCACTTGCAAACCTGAAGATATGTTTCATCATTTGCAAGCGCGGCGAGAAAATTGGTATTTTGTTGATACGATGGGACGTGGCTACTATCCTAACTACGCTGAAGAATTGTGGCAGCGGCATGGCGTTGAGAAGCTGGAGATGGCACCGGAAGATGCGGACACGTTAAATCGTGGGCAACTCGACTATATCGCCTTTAGTTATTACCGTTCCAATACGACCAAGTCCGGCGATGACTGGTTTAACGTCGGTGGTAGCGCAAACCCTTATTTGGAAAATACACCTTGGGGATGGCCGGTCGATCCACTGGGGCTACGCTACTGCATGAATGAAATCTATGACCGCATTCAGAAGCCGATTTTTATTGTTGAAAATGGGATGGGTGCTGTTGACGAGGCGGATGCCAACGACTATGTCGAAGATGATTATCGAATCGACTATTTACGCGACCATCTATCGGCGATGGCGGATGCAATCAATATCGACCATGTACCATGTCTCGGTTACACCATGTGGGCGCCAATTGATTTGGTTTCCCTATCAACCGGTGAGATGAAGAAACGCTATGGCTTTGTGTACGTTGATATGGGTGATAAGGGTCATGGAACGCTGGAACGAACACCTAAGAAGTCTTACCAGTGGATGAAACATGTGATTGCGACTAATGGTGCAGCGCTAAGTGAATAGATAAATGGATGAATAATTTGAAGCATCTCCGTGATTGGAGGTGCTTTTTCGTTGGGGTGTGTTCACTACGCTAAAATCGGATGAGGATTCGATAGTTTCCCACAAAATTCGCCCCACAATTAAAATTTCACCCAGCGATTGATAAGGTTTTCATGTTATAATCTATCCATTAATTGAGTAATGGTGGCAGACAAAATCATGGAAGATCAGATGAACTATTATCGCTTCTCACGTGAACAGTGGAAGCAATTTTACCGCAACAATCAGCACCAAGTTCCTTTAACTGCAGCTAATTTGCATGAAATCAAGGCGTTTAATGACCGGATCAGCTTGGATGATGTCCGTGATATTTACATGCCATTCGCGCATTTATTGCAAGCTAAATATGAGCACTACTTATCATGGCGCGAGACTGAGTCGGTGTTCTTGCACCGCCAAAACCGCCAGTCGCCATTTATTATTGGCGTCTCGGGTAGTGTGGCGGTGGGGAAAACGACGACCGCGCGACTATTAGAAATTTTATTTAAATATTTGTATCCGGACCGGCGTACCCAGTTGATTACGACGGATGGTTTTCTATATCCGAATGCCGAGTTGAAGAAGATGCAATTGATGGAACGCAAGGGCTTTCCGGAAAGCTATGACATGCCGCGGTTGATTCAATTCTTGAACGACGTGAAAAGTGGCAAACCGCTGGCCAAGGCCCCCGTTTATTCGCATCAGACGTATGACATCGTCCCGAATCGCTTTGATGTGATCACGCACCCAGACATTTTGATTATCGAAGGCATCAACGTGTTGCAGCTGCCGACGAATCAGGCGATTTACATTAGTGATTTTACTGATTTTTCAGTGTATGTCGATGCGGATGCGGATTTGATTGAAGATTGGTATTTGGAACGGTTCAAAGCGCTGATGAAGACGGCGTTTCAAGACCCGTCCAACTACTTCTATCCATGGGCGATTGGGGATCCCAAGGACGCGATGGCGATGGCTGAGCGCGTCTGGGAAGAGGTTGATTTGAAAAACTTGAATGATTATATCTTACCAACGCGTAATCGTGCGGATTTAATTTTACACAAAGTCGCACACCACGTGATTGATGCCGTGTATTTCCGCAAATATTAGCGCCTAAGAAATTTCTCATACTTGTTGACCGAACGTTTAGAAATCAGTATGATAGACCTATTGAGCATTAATTAATCCAAAGGAGTGAACAACTTGGCAAAAACGGATACCGCGTCTTTCGATTCCATTTTGGTATTGGATTTCGGTAGTCAGTACAATCAATTGATTACCCGGCGCATTCGTGATTTCGGCGTTTATTCGGAACTACTTCCGAACACGATTACCGCTGAAGAAATCAAGGCCCGTCACCCGAAAGGTATTATCTTTTCAGGTGGCCCCAACAGTGTTTACGATGATGGCGCCTTTCGGGTTGACCCGGAGATTTTCAACTTGGGCTTACCAATCTTGGGAATCTGTTACGGGATGCAACTGATGACCTATACGCTTGCGGGCGGGAAGGTTGAATCAGCTGATAACCGTGAATACGGCAAGGCAAACATCAACGTGACGAGCGACTCGGCAACCTTGTTCAAGGATACGCCAGCTGAACAGTCAGTGTGGATGAGTCATGGTGACTTGGTCACTCAAGCACCAGATGGCTTTGACGTGGTGGCAACTTCTAAGAACTGTCCAATTGCGGCAATTCAAGATGTTGACCGGAAGTTGTATGGGATTCAATTCCATGCAGAAGTTCGGAACACCGATTACGGTAATGATATTCTACGGCACTTTGCGTTTGACGTTTGCCAAGCTGAAGCCAACTGGTCAATGGATGATTTCATTGATATGCAGATTGAAAAGATCCGCGCAGAAGTTGGTGACAAGAAGGTCTTACTAGGCCTTTCTGGCGGGGTAGACTCGAGCGTGGTCGGTGTGCTCTTGCACAAGGCAATCGGCACCCAATTAACGAGTATCTTCGTGGACCACGGTTTGTTACGGAAGGGCGAAGCTGACCAAGTGATGGCGAGCCTGGAAGGTAAATTCGGCCTGAACATCATCAAAGTTGATGCCAAGGACCGTTTCCTAAGCAAACTCGCTGGTGTCAGTGATCCTGAACGGAAACGTAAGATTATTGGTAACGAATTTATCCAAGTGTTCGACGAAGAAGCCACTAAGTTACACGGGATGGAATTCCTTGCTCAAGGAACGCTCTATACCGATGTTATCGAAAGTGGGACTTCCACAGCACAAACGATCAAATCACACCATAACGTTGGTGGGTTGCCAGAAGACATGCAGTTCAAGTTGATTGAACCGCTCCGGACGCTCTTCAAGGACGAAGCACGGGAACTCGGCGAAAAGCTGGGCATGCCGTCTGACCTTGTTTGGCGTCAACCATTCCCAGGTCCCGGCCTCGGAATTCGAGTCATTGGCGAAATCACGGAAGATAAGTTAGAAATCGTCCGCGATAGCGACTTCATCTTACGCGATGAAATCAAAAAAGCCGGCTTAGACCGCGATATCTGGCAATACTTCACCGTTTTACCAGGCATCAAGTCAGTCGGTGTCATGGGCGACGGTCGGACTTACGACTACACAGTCGGTATCCGCGCCGTAACCTCAATCGACGGCATGACCGCCGACTTCGCACGAATCCCATGGGACGTCTTGCAAAAGATCTCCGTCCGGATCGTCAATGAAGTTGATCACGTCAACCGCATCGTGTATGATGTGACGAGCAAGCCGCCTTCGACGATCGAGTGGGAGTAGCCCCCACAGTTGTTTTTAACAAGCTAGATATTGGATTGTGTTCAATGATGCAATCCACTTTGATGGACGATAAGTTTCTTTT
>NZ_JAGYGU010000050.1:0-9029 GCF_018991255.1 Lactiplantibacillus sp. 30.2.29
CACATATTTTACCGGAAATTCAAGCGTCTTTCAAAGACCTCAAACAGTTTCTTACGGAGGGCGAAGATGCCTAAGCACACTAAGAAGCGTTCAACGATTAAACGGAAGCACCGGCGCATGAAGCAACACGCCGAGAAAGCAATGAAATCACAGCATGATAATCGTCAAGGAACCAACTAACGAGAAACGCAAGTGGGCGTTTGAAACGTTCGGGGAGGATTGAAAATGAGCACTAGAAATAAAATTGGCTTTGGAATAATCATCTATCTTTCAATCGTACTTGGTGTGACAGCTCTAGTTAATATATTTATTGAGGGTGGAATAATTGTGGGAACAATTTGCACGATTGGTGCTATCTTGATTTCTTTAGCATTAATACTAATACACCCGGATGATTAAAAATGAGTGAATCAGATGAAGTAATAGAATGGTTCTTAAGTCAATTGGCACAGGCTTGTTAGTGATAGGAGATGGCAACGATGAGGTATGAATGCCGAAATATGTTTGGTGGTGAAACCATCGCCACATTTAGGACATACGAAAAAGCAGAGGAGTTTGTTGACGCAGCAGCGGACTATCCAGATTGGTGGACTGTCCCTGCAATGATTATTGTAGAGGTGAATGAAGATGAAAAATGAGACGAAGCGAGACGTGTTCGAGAAGGCACTAAGAGAATGGGACGATTTGGTTCACAGTTGTGGACTTCAAGGAGAAGAAGCACACGGTGGATGCGAGTTTGACCCAATCTTAATTAAATATAGGAAAGACTATGACGCCGCCTTGCCAGATGATCTGCCGGTGATTCCTAAAAATATTGCTGAATATATTGAAAATATGAAGTCAAGTCATCGTGATATTTTGGAAGCTATACATTACTGGCTAAGAACGTCTGATATTGATGAGTATATGGAAGATAATTCGGAAACGTTTGCCCGTGCGTGGCTAGACGGGTATGTGGTGGAGGAAGAAAAATGAAACAAATATTTGAACTTATTTGGAACTCTTCCCCGTTGCAATTGGTGGGGTATTTGATAATGTCAGTTGGCGTATTGCTGTTTATTGAATTAGTAATAATTTGGATGGTGAACAAGCATGACTGATACCGAATACGCTAAAGCAATGCTGACATTATGGAGTTGAGTAATTGCGAGAGTAAACAAAAAGCCGCCTACTAGGGCGACTAGTCACGGGACCACTCGAATGACCGTTGCTAGTATAACATATAAAAAGCGCTGCCATTGCTGACCGCGCTACGATTGATACCTACAAAATTAATTATAGCACAGTCAAAACAAGGGGTGGCATGATGGAGAGCATTTTTAAGGACGTTGATGAAGAACGAACAATTGCTAATGCGGAACGGGTGCTAAAAGACTATTGGAAATGGCGACTACGAGCTCGCAGGGTTAATTTCAACCTGCAAAGTCCAGCAATGGACGGAATGCCTAAAAGTCCTAGCTATGGCAACCATATTGAAGACAAGCAAGTTAGTAAAGCTAACGATGATTTTATGGCTAATTTAGTTGTCAAGGTCATTGAAGCTGTTACAATTGATGAAGAAACGGAGAAATATTCAGAGCTATTAATGCTGCTCTATGTTAAACGGTATTCGAAAACTAAGTGCATGATTAGCCTGAATATCTCCGACAAAACATTTAATAAGTATTTGAAACAAGCCCAGTTAATGTTCGCTGAGATATATCCGGATGGCGTGGAAGACCTGATCGTTAAAAAGTATGAGCCAGAGATTATTGCTCACTACGACGAGGACTGAATTTACTCCGACAAAATTCCGAGTAAATTCCGACAAGTTTCCGTGTTGATTCCGGTAAATAAGTCAAAAAGGGGAGTAAATTAGTATTATCGATAGATAGGTAAGCCACCCCAGCTTGTTAGTCTATCGTCACGGCGGTGCGTCAGAGATGGAGAGCTGTGTCGGTCTGTAAAACCGATCCCATTGGGTGAGTAGGTTCGATTCCTACCGCCGCCATTAAGCAAGTAAGTACGCAATGATAGTGCGTGAAATCATTTGAATCAACGATAAATCAGCTTACTTGCTTGCCATTCAGCGTGGAAAACTGGACGGCGCTTACATAAGACGCGCAATCAAACGGCCACCAGATTGCCTGCAGGAACAGGCGCGCTGTGGTAACAAACATAATTAGATGCATTGGAGGCGATAGCCTTCATGCCTTCTCAGTAATTGCTTGCCGGATTCAAGCCCCGGTTAGCGCATATTCCCGTAGCTCAGTGGCAGAGCGCCCAACTTATAATTGGGAGGTCGCTGGTTCGATGCCAGCCAGGAATATTGCCAGCGGACATTAGGGAGAGTGAGAGCGCTCCTCTCACCGCTGGCATTGTCTATTAGTTAAAGCCCGGGGTCGGAACCGGGCTTTTTTTGTACATATGATTAGGAGGCGTCACAATGGATATGAAAGACAATAAGGCTATTGAGAATGATTGGAAAAAAGTTAACCTAGAATTATTCGGGGCACAATATCCATTCTGTTCAAGCAACGAGGCAACTCATGGCAAAGATGATTAACACAAAATACGGCTACGTCACGCCACAAGAAGCGAAGATGGATGCTCACTTAGATAAATGGATGAAGCGTCGTGCTAGTAAGCATGGCGCTTTTAGTTTGGAGAACAAAGCTAAGCCGGTATATCAAGCTTCACAGGGTGATGGATTTAAATTGGAAAATAAAGGTTAATTCTAAACCCGTCGATTTCGACTGGTTTAAAAATGGAGGTAACAGAAAATGAACGATGTTGAATTTACAAGTAAATGCAAAGCCTTAGTGCTGGACTACGCTAATGACCATTTAGATGTAACCGATGGAAAACAGATCACTGTCGATGATGTCTTTATTGTTTGGCAAGCGAAAGCATTACAGAATAGCAAAGCGTTACTCAGCACGACTTTAAGTGATGGCATGTACTACGAGCTTACCTATAACGGTGATAAGGGTGAGATCTACCTAGACGCCTACAAAAAGTTTGAGAATCGATGCTACAAAATTTAGACTAATTAATTCCAATTAACGGAGGTGTGGTGGTATGTAATGAAACGAAAGTTAACGCCTAAACAGCAGAGGTTTGCTGACGAGTATATCAAGTCTGGCAATGCTGCTGATGCGGCTCGTAAAGCGGGGTATGGTAAACGCTCAGCCCGCTCAGTTGGACAGGAGAACCTGACAAAACCTGACATCAAGCAAGTATATCGATGAACAGATGGCTGAGATAGCCTCACGGCGCATTATGGACGCCACAGAGGCCGTCGAATTGCTTACTAGTATCGCTAGAGGGGAAACTAAAGAAACGGTTTATATTGGCACTGCTGACGGCGTGTATGAGAAGCACAAAGAAGCTGATTTGAAAACACGGATAAGCGCTACTAAGGAAATACTGAAGCGTTATCCGGATAACAATAAGCTTGTTGAACAACAGATTCGCAAACTTAAAGCTGACGCGGATATTGCGGAGGCTAAAGCTCGCATTATGAATGCCTCAACCGATAGTACTGAAGCAAAAGTTTCTGAATATCTGGATAAATTGGATGACGTCCTAGGTGGTGATAGCGATGGCAATTAGTGAGCTATATACGCCGAAACAAGTTCAAGTGCTGAAAACCTTGCGGCGGACGGACTGGCGACTACTGATAAACTATGGTGCTGTTCGGTCTGGTAAAACTGTCGTTGATAATGACGCCTTCTTGATGGAACTGCGGCGTGTTCGTCAGGTTGCTGACAAATTAGGGGTCAAGGAACCAATGTACATTTTAGCGGGGTATTCAAGCAAGTCGCTACAAAACAACGTATTACAGGAACTGACGAATAAATATGACATTAAATTTCAATTTGACAAACATAACTCTTTCACACTGTTTGGCGTGAAGATTGTGCAGACGTTTACCGGGTCCATTGCAGGGCTGGGTGCCATTCGTGGGATGACCTCGTTTGGGGCGTATATTAACGAAGCTAGCCTTGCTAATGAAGAGGTATTCAATGAAATCCTTAATCGGTGCTCAGCACAAGGTGCGCGAATTATTTGCGATACGAACCCAGACGTTCCGACTCACTACTTGAAAGCCAGCTATATTGATAACGATGATCCTAAAGCAGGAACCGTTAGTTTCCATTTTACAATCGATGATAATACCTTTTTGCCCCCACAATACGTTGAACATCAAAAAGCGGGTACGCCGTCCGGAATGTTTTACGACCGTGCAATACTCGGTCTATGGGTATCTGGTGAAGGTATGGTGTATAAAGATTTTAATAAGGACGAAATGATTATTCCACGGGCTCAATTGCCAGCAGACTTAACTTACTATGCGGGAGTCGACTGGGGCTATGAACATAAAGGAACGATTGTTGTCATGGCTGATGATCGAGTTGGCAATACTTATTTGATTGAAGAACATACACGTCAGTTTGAAGAGATTGATTACTGGGTAGAGATTGCAAAAGATATTCAGCGTCGCTATGGCCGAAATGTTAAGTTTTGGGCTGATAGCGCGAGACCCGAACACGTTGCACGCTTCCAACGTGAAGGGCTCAAGGCGTTCAATGCTAAAAAATCGGTTTTATCAGGAATCGAGTCGGTGGCTAAGTGCATGAAGCAAGGCCACTTTTTTGTTATCAAAGAAGCAATTGATGCGTTCTTAGATGAAATCTATCAGTATGTCTGGGATGAGGCTACGGGCTTACCCGTCAAGCTTAACGATGACGTAATGGACGCGTTACGGTATGCCGTCTATAACACACATGAACGGCTCAAGGCACGGACAATTAAGAAGCCAAAGGGATTAAGAGGATAGGAGGTGAGCGGATGCAGTATGATTTGAACAAGAAGCGCGGGTCCAACGTTGCGATTGACCGTGAATTGGCTGGCAATATTGAAAACCCTAGCTTTGATGTAATTAACTATGCTATCAATCAACAACAGCAACGTATTGACCGTTATAACATGTTGGAACACTACTATGAGGGTAATCAGCACATCTTAAGCCGAAATCTTGAGATGGCGGCTAAGTTGGATCGTGCAGATGAAAAGGTAATGACGAACCACGCCAAATACATTACTGACATGATTACCGGCTTTACAACTGGTAATCCGGTATCCATTTCACCGGCGAACGGCAAGGATATTAAAGCCATTACGGATGCTCAGGACCAAATGGATATTGATTCGCATAATACGGAGATGGAGAAAGATTTAAGCGTGTTTGGGTGTGCCTATGAGCTGCTATACATCAAAAAGGTGTCAGACGCAACTACCGAGTTGGCAATTGAAAAAATTGATCCGCGCGGCTGTGTGCTGGTAACGGATGACACGTTGGATAAAAATCCGCTGTTTGGTATTTACTACGTGGAAAAGAAGGACCTGCTTGGTAATGCTAAGGGTTATTTGATTACTGTCTATACGGCCCACTGGATTATTCAGTATCGAACCAAGACAGGACGAGTGCTATCAGATGCTAATTTGGCAAGCAAACCTAAGGCCATTCAACATTATTTTAATGGTGTCCCACTTATTGAGTATCGTAATAACGAAGAGCGTCAAGGTGATTTTGAGCAAACGATTAGCCTAATCAACGCCTATAACGAATTACAGTCAGACCGTATCACTGATAAGAAGAACTTCGTGGATGCCTTGCTGGTAGTCTATGGCTTTACCCTAGATGAGGGCGAGAACGGTGAAGAAGCTAACTTGAAGGACGGTATCCTAGAAGCACCTGGTAAAGGTGACCAGGGTGCTAGCGTTGAATGGTTGACCAAGAGCTTTGACGAATCACAGCTGCAAGTACTTGTTAAGTCGATTAAGGATGACATTCATCAAACGTCTTACGTCCCTAATATGAATGACGAAAACTTTGCAGGGACGATTAGCGGTGAAGCTATGAAATACAAGCTGTTCGGTTTACTTCAATTGTTAGCGACTAAGCAGCGATACCTAACGCGGGGTATTCGGCAGAGACTACGCTTAATGCAGAATATTATGACGTTTAAAGGCCAGTCGGTAGACGCTTCTGGGGCAACAATTAATATAGTTCCTGATATTCCTGTTAATATGGCAGATGTCATCAATAATATTAAGAATGCTGAGGGTGTTATTCCGCAATTAGTGTCCCTCGGGTGGTTGCCTGGGACCAATGACCCGCAAGAGTTGATTAAGATGCTGGATCAGGAAAAGGAAAAAGCACTCAAGCTACAGCAGAAAGCTATGGGCGGCGAGCCCGCCACAGATAACGAGGAGGTAACTGCGGATGATTCTGGCAACGTTTCAGTTAAACAAAAAGCAGGTAGTGAGTTATCAGATAACGGGCCACGCGAATAGTGCTATTAAGGGCCATGACCTAGTTTGTGCTGCTGTTTCGGTGCTTGGCCAAGCCATCACTAATGAGCTATCTAACGCCACTATTAACGAAAATGGTGGCTTGTTTATTGGATTGATTGAGCCCAGTGCTGATAACAAAGTTCTGTGTGAGACCTTATTACACGGACTACAAGATATTTCAGCACAATATCCTCAGAATTTGCAAGTGGTGGTGAAGGGCAATTAACTCAGAATTGAATAAAATCATTAAAACGATTGGTGTATTTGTGATCGTGATAATTAAAATGCTTGGATTAGTTTCGCTTGGATGGAAGCCAATTACAGGCATTTTAATTTTGCTGTATTTGATTTTATAAGCTCGGAGGTGTAGGAGTGGCGGATGACAAACGCAAGTTAAGTTACTGGCAACTGCGAGCCGTTCAGAGCGAACAGAAATCACATGATGCTGCAACCAAACAAGCGACTATCATTGCAAGGGCGTACATGCGTGCTCAGAACTATTTGACTGGCGAGGTATCACAGATATACAAACGATATTTTACGGACGGTAAAGCGACGGAGGCCGAGGCACAACAGATTCTAAACACCAATGTTAGTCCGACTGAGTTAGTAACGTTACGGGCCCTGGCTGATAATGTCAGTGATAAGGAGTCAAAGAAGCAAGTGACTAACTACTTATCACAGATGGCAGCTAAGGGCCGTATTACCAGATTGGAAGAGCTCAAGGCTAAGAGCTACATTGCGGTGAAACAAGCGGCATCTGTTGAGATTGAGAAGTCCACGGACCTTTATACCAAGGTAATTCAAGAAGCACTTGATCAGGCAACTAACGAGAGTATTATAGGTGGCTTTGATAAAGACGTCATTCTTACGGGCGTGAGCGCTGATAGTCAGCCTAAAATGCACACTAGAACTATCTTTGACCCTAAAACGGGTAAAGAGATGGTAACAGTTAAAGTGAACCCAGACGAACCAATAACACGGTTTAAAGAGTTGTCAGGGAAGTACGTTAAGGCTACATTAGATGCGCCGTTTAAAGGCAAGAACTACTCTAAACGGATTTGGCATAACACGGAGCAACTAGCCGACCGACTCAGTGAACTATTCACGGCTCAGCAGATGAGTGGTATGCGTGAGCGTGACATGGTACAAGCTTTAGCTAAGGAGTTTGGAACTAGCAGTTACAATACGCGACGATTGATTAGAACAGAAGCCAACTACTTTCATAATCAAACGAAGCTCAATGAATGGAAACGACGCGGGGTTAAAAAGTACCAACTGGTTGCCGTGCTGGATATGCGGACTTCAAAAATCTGTCGTAGTATTGACGGTCGTGTATTTAACGTAGATGAAGCGGAAGTGAATATTAATTTTCCGCCGTTACATCCATTTTGCCGAACTGTCGCAATCATCTATTTGTCAGATAGCAAGTACATGCTACCACGGACGGCGAATGATCCAATTACTGGCGAAAAACTTAAGTTGAAGCCTGATGCTACTTATCAAGATTGGCGCCAGGCAGTAATCTTAAAGCATGGTCGGCAAGCTTTCGATAATTTGGATAATCAAGTTGGAAATCGTCGGTAAGATTCTACCCAGTACGATGAATACAAAAGGATTTTAGGTGCAGATAACGTACCCGAAACATTCGAAGATTTTCAGACGATGAAGTATAATGACAGTGATAGTTACCAGCGCCTGTTGAAAGTAGCGCGCGAGGTTCGAAGCGAACAATTTGCGTTGAACAATGTACACAATTTTGGTGAGGTGCACGGTGTTCCGTATCAACAGGAAGCCAACTCAGTTTTTGACCGTTATGTCGATGGACAACTAGTTACACGAAGATATTATGGTAAGACAGGAAAGGCCCGGCTGGACATTGATTTTACCGACCATGGCAATGCCAAAATACACACGATTGTGCCACATGCGCATTCCTGGTTACACGTTACAAAGAAAAATGGCAAGGTTGTTCCCCGGCGTGAAGAACCTGGGCGGAAATTAACGATTGCAGAAAGGATTGTGAATAAATATGGTGGTAAGACGAGTAAAAGCTGATTCGGATCACTTAGAGTCTTTGGAGCAACTTCGATTTGCATTAGATGTTCGTATGGAGATTCAAATCAAAATCAATGATGTTGAGTGGTACATTGGTTTTGATAGTGAGGGCAAACGTATCATTTCTAAAGATAATGGTGATTTTGATTATCACTTCAAAGATACTGACGATGTTGATGAGATTCTTGATTATGTAATTGATGGCAAGAAAATCCGTGACCAATGGCAAGATATCGTTATTGTTGCAATGTAGGGCGTTCAATCATTTTGATTGGGCGTTTTTTAGTACGACGAGGAGAACACGATGAGTAAAGATAATTCGGATTTAATGCGTTACACCGAGATGGCAATGAAGGGCTTGATGTTTGACGCTGACACGGAGCAAGGCTTTAAGCTCATGGCGGATGCATTTCTAACATGTTATGAGGAAGCACTTAATAAAGGATATGATCAAGTAACAGCAATACAAACCGCCACGATGATCCTTTCGACAATGTTCCATCAGGATTAGCATGGATGACCTGAGCACGTCTCTAAACTACTCAAACTAAATAGCATGCGTGGGTCTGATAATGACGCCACGGTCAATTTAGCACAATGTGTGGGGCTCTTAGAGTAATGCACGGGGT
>NZ_JAGYGU010000051.1:0-8727 GCF_018991255.1 Lactiplantibacillus sp. 30.2.29
ACCCAGAACCAAGGTTTGAATTTTGAATGGCTTTTGGTATACTGGAAAAGGTTCGTTATGCCGTTCTAGCTCAGCAGGTAGAGCACTTCCATGGTAAGGAAGAGGTCGGCAGTTCAAATCTGCTGAACGGCTTCAAGACATTTGTCGCCTGGCTAATCAAAAAAGCGGAAGCACTGGTCGTTGCTGACTGAACAGCAACGCTCACAGTACTTCCGCTTTTTTGAATTCATCATTTTTGAGGACATTCTGAAGGCATCTGAAGACCCAGGTATACCAGACGTACGCGGACTGGTGCAACGTTTATGGGGAACGGTGTATGGATCTTAGCCGTAACTAGCGACGTATAACTTGATCTTAGTAATCGTACAAGTTCATGTGTTGCCTTTTAACGAAGCACTGAAAACGGGTTAGTTATCATTTAACAGGGATGAGTGGTCTCCACCTGGACATACAATCCTCGTCGCTTCATCGTTGTGGATGGCTGATGACAGCTGGCCAGGCCGCACTCAATTGGTTTAAGAGCGATAACACATTGGCACGTTGACTAGTCAAATAACTTACGTAGATTGGCATATGCGCGCTTGTGTCGCTGATGGGAATGCCGACACGGTTGTCATCCTGTAAATCACGAACGGCGACGGTTGGATCCCACGGCGATAAATTCGTACTAAAATACGGAAAGTCTGAATATTTCGTAATTTCTGCAAATGCCATACGTTCCGGTTGATATAGAAATTTGGCATTGGGAATGGCGGATTGAATCACTTGTTTCCAGGCGCCGATTGCGCTTAAAACGATAAAGCTCATGCCTTCCAGTTCATGAAACGTGATGCGCGACTGATTGGCTTGATACATAAATTTTTGTAAGTTCACGATTAGATTTTCGGTACCAATAAAACGGGATTCAATGTCAGCGGTCAGCACTTCTTGATTAGAGAAAATCAGACTCGCTTGATGGTTGCGGAGATGGTCGGACAGTTGCGCCACCGTGATTAAATCGCGATTGACGGTTAAGTTGGCTGGCAATTGGTCGTTTAAGTGCGTCAGAAAAACCAGCGGGCCGGGAAGCGTCGTTTCAATCAGTAGGTGGTTCTGTGACTGTTCGTAATTTTGAATCTTGGTGATGAATGTTTGTTGATCCTGTAAGAGCTTTTCAGCTTCTTGCGCTGCCAGTTGGCCAGTTGCGGTGAGCGAGATGCGATTTGGTTGCCGATCAAACAGTTGGACGTTTAAATCTTGTTCGAGCTTCTGCATGCCCCGGGTAATCGTCGGCTGAGTGACGTTCAATGCCGTTGCCGTTTTTGCTAAGGTCTGCTGTTTGGCAAACGTGACGAGTTCTTCTAATAGATAGGTTTCAATCATGGATTCGAGCCACCTTTAGTATACGTTACTTGTATACTAGTATGAATAAGTGGTAATTTTCAAGGATAATGTCTGCGTGTATGATAATTGATGTAATCAAGCGTAGAAAGGATGTATGATGATGATACCAACGACAACTTTGAATAACGGCGTTACAATGCCCCAACTAGGATTCGGTGTGTTTCAAGTGCCTGACTTAGACGACTGTGAAGCAGCAGTGACCGCTGCTTTGAAGGCCGGCTATCGACTGATTGATACAGCAACGGCTTATCAAAATGAAGAAGCAGTGGGACGAGCAATCAAAAATAGTGGGCTCAAGCGCGAAGACCTGTTCATTACGTCCAAATTATGGGTTTCGGACTTCACTTATGAACGGGCGCAACGTGGGATTGACGCTTCATTAAAACGACTGGGGTTAGATTACATGGACCTCTATCTGCTACATCAACCCTATGGTGATACAATGGGGGCATGGCGGGCACTCGAAGAAGCTTATCATGCCGGTAAGATTCGTGCGATTGGTGTTTCTAATTTTTATGCCGACCAGCTCAAAAATCTTGAATTGACGATGACCGTCCAACCAGCGGTCAACCAAATTGAAGTTAACCCGTGGTATCAACAGACCGACGAAGTTAACTTTAATCAGCATGAACAAGTTCGCGTCGAAGCCTGGGCCCCGTTTGCAGAAGGTAAGCACGATATTTTCAACCAGCCAACCATTCAAGCTATTGCTGAAGCCCATCATAAGACGACTGGTCAAGTTATCTTGCGGTGGCTCTTACAACGGGGCATTACGGTGATTCCGAAGTCGGTGCATCCGGAGCGTATGGCTGAAAACATGGCCGTCTTTGATTTTGAACTATCAACTAGTGAAATGGCGACTTTGGCAAGTCTCGATAAGGGTGTCAGTCAATTCTTTGATCATCGGGATCCAGTGACAATTGAACAGATTTTTGGCGCTAGTCTCAAGCAATTACACGAATAGGAGTGTGGATTAATGACAACTGAACAAAATCCAACAATTAAGTTAAACGATGGACGGGCCATTCCTGCTATCGGATTCGGTACTTTTCAAATTCCGGACGACGGTTCAACTTATAATGCCGTCAAAGAAGCTCTTGAATTGGGCTACCGGCACATCGATACGGCCGTGGCTTACTTCAATGAAGATGAAGTTGGCCGCGCCATCAAGGATAGTGGGATTCCTCGTGATGAAATTTGGGTCACGAGTAAGCTATGGATTCAAGACTATGGCGAGGAGCCGGCTGCAAAAGCCATCGACCGGTCGCTTGAGAAATTAGGCTTGGATTATATCGACCTGTACTTGGTTCATCAACCTTATGGCGACGTTCCTGGCGCATGGCGGGCAATGGAAGCTGCCCAAAAAGCGGGTAAGTTGAAGTCGATTGGGGTTTCCAACATGACCCCCAAACTGTGGCAACAATTTGTCCCACAATTTGAGACGATTCCGGCGGTCAACCAAGTTGAATTTAACCCCTACACGCAGCAACGGCCGCTACGGGAATTATTGGCCAAACAAGATGTTAAAGTGGAAGCTTGGGCACCACTTGTTCAGGGAAATCAGGCGTTATTCAATGAACCAGTCATTCAACAGCTTGTACAGAAATACCACAAGGATGCTGGTCAAATTATTTTACGCTTTGAAAATCAAGAAGGCGTCATCGTCTTTCCGAAGTCTGTTCATGCAGCTCGTATTAAGAGCAATCGCGAGATCTTTGACTTTGAATTGACGGCTGCGGAGATGGATCAGTTGCGGGCGTTGGATACCGGCAAGGCCCAACATGATCCTGAGGCACCAGGTGTAGCAGAACGGTTATTAGGGGCATTCGACGTGCACGCTGACGATTAATTCAGCACAATATCAGAGTCACTACGATGATTGGACGGACTGGAATCATTTTCACGATGTTCGGTACGTTTATCAATCTGTCTGAAAATCGTTTGAAAAGAAAATTAATCAACAATCACTAAGCGGTGTCCACTGACTTTATTTCGAGTCAGTGGGCACCGCTTTAGTTGTGAGATTGCTTATTCGGTCGTGGCCTGATTGACGACCTGGTCGTTGAAGTCTTCAAGAATGCCGAGCAGCGTTGTCACGCGCTGTGGTCCCAGTAGATTAGCCCATTGATTTGCGCTCTGACGCATCGTCGCGACGAGTTGTTGGTCGATTTCGCGACCACTGTCGGTGAGGAGGAGACTTTTCTGACGGCGGTCACTCGCATTGGCTTGCTGCTGAACGTAACCATAACTAAGTAACGCACTAATTTGGCGTGAGATGGCACTGCGTGAGACGTGGTGCCGGTGTGCAATATCCATTAAGAGCAGCGGCGCTTGGCTTTTGCCAATCTCATGCATAATTAAAAATGCGTCTAAGGTGAGGTGGTAGGTTGTCAGTAAAGCACTCAGCTCGGTGCTAAGGTAACGAGAAACGTTGGCGTAATCGCTGAGGAAGATGTCGAAAGAATCAGCGCTGGTCATCAATAAGGACCTCCTTTTGATCTGGATAATTGGTAAACGAAAATCAACTTGATGTCGTAATAATCATAACGCCAAATAGCCGAAAAGTGTTAAATTGTGAGCCGCAAATTGATTGGCACAAATTCAATTTGAGTTGTAATTGAATTTGGTTGCGTGGGGTGTCAGTTGATTGGTGGTGAACAGAAAATCCCAGTAATGGTCATTGTTGTGGACCATTACTGGGATTTTGATGGATTAATTATATTATGAAACGACGAATTACTGAGCATGTTAGTCGATAGTACGAGGCCTCATTTGGACCTGATAATCAATCAGATATTGACTGTCAGTTAAGCTTGGGTCCGGTGCCGCCGAGCAATCATCGGCAGGATCATGCCGAGCGCCACGAAGATGATTGGCGTCAAAATATTGAGGGTCAACTGGAACAGCCAACTGCTGGGGTTGCTAGCATAGGAAGTCTTGGGAACCATCCCTAAGATACAAGCAAACGCGGTGAATAGGAAGCACCAGGCACCGACTAGTCTACCGGCAACCGGGTTCTTGAGAAACTTGTAGTCACTCTTGAACTTGCTCAATTGCTTGTTGAGCAACATGTAGGCCAGGAAGACCCACAGATAGCGCATAGGCATGACGACTGAGTTGAGGTTCAGTAGCCAGTTGAACAATTCGTTCATGTTACCGATACCCAGGGCTGGAATAATAATCAGAATGCTGACGAGGACCCCAGTTAGAATGTAACCATTGACTGGCACGTCTTTTTTATTCATTTTGCTCAATTTCTTAGGAATAAATTCTGGATCGGCATCACCAAGCAAAATCTTCAGTGGTGCGTCGATCGAGAAGGCTAACGCAGAAATCTGAGCCAGTACATTGGCAATCGCATAGAGAATCAAGAATAAGTTTCCAACGTGGTAGAAGGCACCCAACCGTTGAAAGGCGTAGTAGGCACCGTTGGCCATTAAGTCAGCTGGAATGTGCTTGGAGTTGAATAAAATCCCCATCGCAAACGACCCCAGTAGGGCACAAACGGCCACCATGCCAGCGAGCACTAACATACCGAGTGGAAATTCCCGTCCCGGATTTTTCGTCTTGTTGACGTAGGGTGAAATCTTTTCAGAACCACCGACGGCAAAGACTAACATTGAAACGGTCGTGAAATACGTAAAGTCAAATTTAGGCAAGTAGGACTTGATTGAAAACATGTTCGGCGTTTGCACGGTTGCTTTGGTCATAAAGGGCGCTGACACGGCCAAAATAATGAACAGAATCGACATGATGAACATCCCGGTCCCAGCAACGCTCCCAATCCGTTTAAGCGTCGTTAAGCCTAATGAAGCAATCCAGAGGAAGAATAAAAAGAGCACTAAACAGATGGCTTGAACGACTAACGCGGGTGTCGTATTGACAAAATTCCCGTTGCCACGGAATAGCCAGCTAAAGGCGATTAAGATGCCTTGGGGCTTTTGTGCCAAATATGGAATATGAACGATCCAATAAGTCCAGGCGGCATAGTACGCGAGCCGTTTGGTACTAGTCGCACGAATCCATGACGAAACGCCCCCCTCAGCGTCTTTGAAAGTTGAACCAAGTTGGCCCACAATCAGGGTATACGGAATAAAATAAATAATCATGATCAGAATCCAAGACGTGACGACTGAAAGCCCTTGTAAGGCGAAGTTGTTAACAACGTTTCCAAGACCCCAGACCGCCACAAATGCAATTAGTGCAATGTTGGACCAACGAAGCTGTTTTTCATTTTCCATGATGAAACTCCTTTGCGGCTAAAGTATGCTTAATTGTAAGGCCAAATTGAAAACGATACCAGTATTAACAAGTTAATATTAAAAGCGCTTTACATTTTGCAATAAAAAATGAATTTTAGGTGTCAAAACGGGGAAAATTTGCTATTGTTAAGAGTGGATAATAAACTATTAACGACGGATGGCTCGGGCGGTCCGGATGATGATGAAAGCAGGAATAATCTTGAAAGAAGTTACGATTGGTGAGTTAGCGTTAACGACAGGCATGCCGAAAATTGGCGTAGTCCTGGCGGGAGCGACGCGGGAGGACTTGATTCGCAAGGCGGGGCAGATTTTGACGTCGGCCGCGCAAATCGTGGTGTGGCGATTGAATCCATATCAAGAGTTAGATAATCGGGCGGAACTCGTCAATACCGCCTCCCAATTGCAGCAAGTCTTAGGGACGATTCCGTTGGTGGCGACGTTTACGATGGCAAATGACGCGGATGAAATGGCTGAATATTATCAGACTTATCAAACGCTGGTCAATAATCGGAGCGTGGCCGCTGTTGACGTCGACATCGCAATGGTCAACCAACCTGATTTTATGACGCTGACTCAGCAGATGCGAGCCAATAAGATTCGCTTGATTACTAGCCAGACGGTAACGCGCGCATCGACTACGGAATTAGTGACGACTTATCAAACATTGGCGGCCACTGGTGCGGATGTCGTCCGAGTCACCGTCGAAAGTCAAGATGCTCAGGACGTTTTGGCTTTGATGGCAGCGACTGAACAAGCGCATCGCCAGTTGGCCGTACCCGTGATTGCCACGGCGATCGGGAAAATGGGCCGTTACAACGGCATCTGTGGCCAGTTGACGGGTTCAGCGGTCGCGTTTGGACACGTCGGGCGCGTCGGTGATCAGAATCAGTTGACGGTCAGTCAAATCAAACAAGCATTACAGCTACTAGTCCCAATTGAAGGAGCGTGAAAGGCATGCAGTGGCGGTCATTTTGGCGACATACGCGTACAATTGTTGAAACCTTACTGATTTATTTCTTATTGATTCAGGGGCCATATGATTTGTGGATCGGCAAAACTGGCTACCAGATTGGGTCTTATTTAATCGACATTGTCGGCATCACCGTGCTATTCATGGTGGTGGAACTCGGTTATAACGCGATTCGACAACACGTCTTGAAACGACGGTCGCAGAAGAAATAGCTGAGATTTGTGTTCAGTAGATGAAATAAACGCCGTCATCAGCAGGGGAGAAAACTTGTTGGTGGCGGCGTTTTTGTGTGCATTTTGATAGGAAACCAGTTGAGGTTATTTCGGGAGAAATCTAGGTCAATCGAGACTTGTTGTTGGATTTTTGTTAAGCGATAGATGAGTGACACAAACGAATCGTTGCGCGATGCAAAAATTGTTCAGGTGAACAAAATAGTGGGGATATGAGCAATGGTGGGTGGGAAATCAGTGTGCGGCTGGTTTTTGAGCCCGTCATTCTGTTAGTGAGATATTAAAATAGTTTTGCGATAAACAACAATATTAATCAAGTTAGTAACAGCTTAATTAGAAATCTAATAATTAGTTGAGCTTTCTGAGGACGCCATGCTATAGTTAAAAACCGTAAATCGTGTATTGATTAAACACGATAATTAAATATAGTAAAAACACTTTATTTAATGCGATTAATGGTTATGTCAGTCAGGTTTTTAACAGAGAAATGGGGAATTCCTATCAATCGTCGTGAAATGAAAGTTAGTCGTTATAAAATGTATAAAAGTGGTAAATTATGGTTATTCGCTGGTGTGACCTTATTGGCCGTCAATATCCAGCTGGTCAGTGTCCACGCGGATGAGGCAGTTGTTCAGTCAAACACTGAACAGGTCACCGCGGAAGTCGCGCACACTAATTCGAACGTTGAACAGCCGGCTTTAGCTGTGATGAACCCCCAAGCGGCCAAAGATGATAACGCTGACATGCGCGTTAGCGAGGTCGCGGATGTCGAGGGCGGTACTGCGGATAATACCGCGGTTGTTGAGAACACAGCTGTGAATGACGAGGCGGATGTCAGCGCTCCTACTGATGTAGTGGCTAGTACCGACAGTAGTGCCGAAAATGCCGCGAATAGCGAGTCAGACACCGACATTGTCGATAAGGCAGATGTGAATAGGACAGACAATATCAGTGATGCGGCTAGTGGTGACCTTGATGAGAATTCGGCTGCTGTGAGTGAACAGGTCGAAAACGTCCTGACTCCGGAAATAGATTCGCCGGTCAATCACCATCCTGAAGTGGTTGCTGAGACTGAACAAGTTCGAACGGACGCAGATGTCAACGATATGGCGACTGAACAACAAGAGGCGTTGACGATTGCTGATGCCGGACGAGCGGATAATCCAACGACTACCGGTAACTTTGGCGTCGATTGGGAGTTTGATGTGGCGACAGGCACGCTGACTCTGCACGGCGGCACGTTGAAGAACAGTTACGGGGACAATCCTTGGAAGCGCCAGACTTGGGCCTCGTCGATTAAAAAAATCTTCATTGCCGATCGGATTATCGCCGGAACGAATATGAACGGCCTGTTTTCCGAACTGACAACGGTTGAAAGCTATGAAGGTTTAGAAAAAATCGACACTAGTGCCGTGACGAATATGCAGTCGGTATTTAAGGGTAACTATGCAGTCAAATGGCTAGATCTCACTGCTTGGGATGTGAGCAAGGTCACCACGATGGCCAACATGTTTAAGGGTAGTTTCATGGGTACTGAACTTAATTATCTCAATTTAAGTGGTTGGCAGACCCATAACGTGACTGATATGCAAAATATGTTTTGGCACAACAAACAACTGCGTCTAATCGACGGCTTAACTGATTGGGATACCAGTCAAGTTGTCACGATGACCAATATGTTCGCTCACAGCGGTGTTCAGCACTTGGATCTATCTAATTTTGATTCGAGCAGTCTGGTTGAAATGGATGGCGCTTTTGGACAAATGGCCAACTTAGAAAGTATCGAGTTCGGAAGTAAGTTCACCACTGAACACGTCACCGATATGAACGGGCTGTTTGCGGATGATGAAAAGCTCAAATCGTTGGACCTATCTTATTTTAA
>NZ_JAGYGU010000052.1:0-8587 GCF_018991255.1 Lactiplantibacillus sp. 30.2.29
CACAAACATATATTAGTAGTTTTACTGTGCTTTTTTCAGATGATTTTGATGATAAAGGGAAAATAAAGGAAACAACAGTTGATAAACTTTTAAACAAAAAAGGGAAAAAAGAAGATTTGGAAAAGAGAAATGCTGTTATATTCAATATTTCGCTGAATGATTCATTTGAAGCTATGGGACGTAACACGCCAGAATTTGTAAATTATGAGATTAAAAAGCCAAAGATGGGCATGGACAGAATTCAAAGATTTAAAACTAATAACTTTTTGTGTTGGAGAAAGAAAATAAATTCCACAGACCCAGATTTAGATGAAGATTACGTGAATGCGATTAAATCTTTAACGACGAAGAATTTACAAGGCATGAATACTAAAGAAATATTTAAAAATCAAAATTGGTTGGAAAAAATTGAAAATCAAATTAGTATTGGGCTTAAAGGGACGTATGTTTATTATGATGATAAGCCTTTAAATATGAAAAAAGATGTAATACTAAGCGAAATAAACGAAACTAAAGACATAGAAGTATACGAGAAGTATTTAGCGGAGTGTTTTGCAAGAAAAGCTAACAAGTATGGAGATCAACATGAGTATCGATTAATATTTTCAGAATTCAAGGAAACTGCTACAAAAGAAAATTTTGTTTTCCCAAAAGGAATAGAATTAGAATATCTTTTAAAATCAAAAGAATGGTATGCGAAAGAGGTCAAGAATAACGAAGTGGAAAATTTGTGCTTAGAAGATTTTAAAAAATAAAGTGGTATAGATTGTGTAATTTTGAAAAAACGGCGATATGTGAATGGAACTTAAAGGTTTGCGGCGAGTTTGTGATTTAGGGTCAATGCACAAGGGTGCGTGAAGCATTGGTACGGTTGTTAGTGTTGATAAGGTAGGTTATGTAAACAAGGAATGGTATATAAAAAACCTCTACTTGATTGTAGAGGCTTTTAAGTTAAATCTTATTTTTATTTTAACCATGGAAGTTACCAGTATATTGATTGACAGTAACATATGGATAATCATTAGTGTTAATTTCGTTGACCCAAACTTCCCAAAGTCCATTACCATAATATTTATAGTAATTAGGCGTTACCTTATAACCATTGTAGAGGTTATGTTCAAATGTAGTTACCCAAGCACCTTGTGGTCTAGTAGTAACAGTTCCAACTGCTGGTTGGGTAGAACTACTTGATTGTGCAGAAGAACTTGTTTGTTGATTAGTAGAGCTAGTAGCTTGTACTTGACTGCTAGAACTACTGGAAACAGAAGAAGTAGAACTACTTTGACTGTTTGTAGTAGAATTGCTTGTTGAACTAGCAGAAGAAGCAGAGCTCACCTCACTAGAACTAGAGGAAGTTTGACTACTTTTTTTAGAAGAAGTAGAACTGTTACTAGTCTTTTTTTTACTACTTGTTTGTTCAACTTTAGCAGAGCTGCTAGAAGTATTTGATTTTTGATGACCATTGACTGCCTTAATGATAAAAGATGCAGCAAGAACAATAACGATTAAGGCCCCCAAACCATATAGCCACCTTAATTTTTTTTTATTCATAACTGTACCCCCTTTTATCACCTATCCTAACATTCTAGAAATTAGACAGTTATAATTTGACCTGCGTAAATTTTGTTGGCGAAAAAGTTCTTTAACATCGCCATTTGATAATAGAGTTTTGGTTAAATCTTTGGCAAACTGTTCCATGGGGAATCCCTCCGTTTTGGTTTGGTTTGACGATTTAATCATACGGGGAAGGGATTCCCTTTTCAATAGGATTTTATTTATTTACACAAACTATTTTATACTCTCTTAGAAAGGACAAACCATAATGTATTTACTTTTACTTTTACTTTTTATTTTTGCATTCTTATACCTTATACCACAAAAAAAAGAAAAAATACTAAAAAAACAAAATAAGTCCTCTGCTTTTTATCATAAATATTCAGCTACTATTAAAAAATTCCGTTATATATGCCTTTTAGTGGGATTTTTTATTGTTGTGAGTGCGCTCTATACACTTATAATCAAAAAGGATTTACGTATTTCACTCATGTTTGAAGCATTACTATTTTTATTTGTATTCATACAAGTCCTAACACATCTTTTTGAACAAAAGTTATTTAAAAAATATACTTTAACGAAAAAATTACCACCACTCATTTCAAAAAAAGCAGAAATCCAAAAAGCTATTGGTTTATATGGATCTGCCGTATGTTCACTATTGTTAAGTTTATTTGCCCTTCTTCTCTCAATAACGGAGTAGTACCTCAACAGCCTTATAAGCAGCAAATTCTAAACATAAAAATAACTCCAGATTTAAAAACTCCACTAAATTAAAGCTGTATCTGTTTTTAACTATTTTATATCTCAAAAACAAGACATTTCAGGGTCTATAATATAGTTATAGACCCTATATATTCATAGCCTCTTTCTGTTTGGTGTTAAAGTATTAGTCATCGATGTCATACACTATCTTGTTTAGCTCCGTTTTGATGGAACTGGGAATATTTTCTAAATTGAAATGGTAGATTGTAGCTATTGATCATCAGTAAAATTGAGATATTTTTATCGAAAATGAGTATTATTTGATTATGATTAAAAAAAGATTATAATTAAAAGCGATCGACTAACCAGTTTAGGAGAATACTCAATGAAATTACTAAAAAGAATCTGTTCTGACTACTTGCATGGACTAGTATTTTTCATAATAGTATTTTACTTTATGACGGCTAATCCAGATGGCAGTATGCCTCTAAAATGGAGTTTTGTTAACGTCTATTGGACTATTTCCTTTCTGATCGCATACCCATTACTGTTAGAGACGGTGCCCAGTATTAAAAAAATCAATTTCCATATGAAGTCTCTGCAATCACGGTCAATTCATATGGAAGATAAGGCCACAAAAAAACTGTCTGATTTGTACCATGATTCAACAAATCCAGTTAGCAACCGAATAGATTTACAAGCCCGCAGTGATTATCAAAATGACTGGCTTAATTTAATGATTAGTTTTTTTGTTAGCGGACTCCTTATCGCCATTTCAATACCAAGTTTGTTTTTTATTGCTTTTAAAAACCTTTTAGGGAGACGAATGTTATGAAAAAACTTTCACTTATGGAAGGTAGATTGTAAAATTAATCCCAACGCTGTTCGGGAAAAATATCAGCTTCCTTTAAAATGGTGTTTACCACAAGCCCATTTTTTAGGAGCTGATTTTTTGTCTAGTATAACCTATTTTAAACGAAGTAAAATCGAAACCTGTTGTAAACTAGGACTGGCTATTGTTCAAATGGATGAGTGATTAAAACGATTCTGGTTAAAAGTTGGAAAAAACTCAAATTTAGGTGACAAACAAAAAATACTAAGCTTAGTATTTTCTGTTTGGTTTTGTTGTCTCGATAAATTTGGTAAGCAAGTCTTGCGACTGCTAGACCAAACCAGCACCAAGCTAACATGGCTGAAAACTTTTCCTAGTATGGGTGCAGTATATTGCATATGCACCACCACCTTTCAAGCAAAAACAGCCACTACCCTTAAAACTCTCCACGATAGAATTATATTATATGTTGAGAGACGTATTCCAAGCCCTCGTTGACTTGCTTTAGTGCATCGTTCCACTATAATATACTATACATAGCCTTTTACTATGATTATTTAGTTAGATGTAGGCTTATAGTTGTTGAGTATAGGAGTGTAATGTTAATGGAGACTATATCAAGCATTGCTAAACGATTAAATGTTACAAATGGTCGTATTTATCAGATAATCAAAGAAATACCGGCTGATAAGCAACCTAAGAAAGATGCTAAGGGTAAGTATAATTTTACTAAAGAGTCTGTAGAGGCTATAGAAAGCTATTATAATAGTGTAAGTAGTCCCAAGACCGACAATGAAAGTGATCTAGTGAAGCAATTACGTGCAGACTTAGAAGACGCTAAAGCAGAGATTAAGGCTAAAAATAATCAGATAGACAAGTTTCAGCAATTACTGGATCAACAGCAACAACTTAATTTGTCTACTAACCGTCAAAACGAAAAACTACTTGGTACCACTACGAACAACCCCCTCTCACAGGACGATATCCCCCTTAAAAGCGACGATACAGACGTTTTAAAGCCTACCGAGGGTAATTATAAGGGAGTAGACACTAAGACGCCTAAAAGGGGCTTGTTTGGTTGGTTAAGACGTTAAAAATACCCCTTTGTCATATTATCGGCAAAGGGGTATAATACTGTTTGAAACTAAATTAAATAGACAAAAAAATTCCCTCGGAGCCTAACCCGGGGGAACACACTAACTTCATCAAGTTTATGTGTTCATTTTACCTACTATTGTAAGATTTTTCAAGTAGGTAGAGTTGAATTTTTCTGGATCACGGGGGAGCCAAGCCTCGTTACTAGAGTGGCAACATTCTAGCCAAGCCAACTAATCTTACCTTTCGAGGACTGACAGCCGGTTAGCGGAGCTAATGAAACAAGTCGACAGGTCAAGTGAGAGCCGCCGCTATAAACTCCCACTAGGAATTAACCTATACTTGTATTTAGGGTGGTTCCGAACGGTGGCCCCACGCACGGGGCGGGCGGTAAAGCAGTACGAAAGTACAGGGCGATTACGCAAGGCCAGTGATCCAAACAACTAAAAATAAATGATTGCTGGCACCTATAAAGGGTGCTTTTTTTATAGGCTAAATTAGTTAGGCTAATCTACAAGCGCAATAGTAACAATACAAGTGTTTTTACGTGACGGTGATTCGTGACGAACAACAAAAAGTTTTCTTCTTCGCAAAACAAGGGGAAAACTATATCCCGCTCAGGTTCAAGCGTTCTGAACAGCAAAGGGCAAGTGCACTAAATTGGTTTTGACCTTGAGGGTTAAGAGCACGTGGTTGCGTGCAGATAGGTTAAACTAGGGTGTTATTAATTTACTAATCGTCACGTAGACCACAAAACGTTAAGAACTAACTACTAACGATAGACACACTATTAATATTATATAGTCTCAGCCTAGGCGGGTTCTAAGCCGACATGTTTCGGACAATTATACATGAAACGTCATTATCACAAAGTAACTTACATACGTAGAATAATAAACTTTCACAAGTGTAAAATACTGGTATATTAACATTTACAAATTTACTCTATTTTCACAAAGTATCATTATCGTATGATATCGGTAAATATATAGCTTGCTATCGTTGATATAACAAGGATTTACACACTTCACAAACTTTAGCTTTTAATACTATGTGTTATGTTAACTAGCATAAAATAGTGCTGTATGACATGACATTGCACACTACTTTCAGTAACATACTGCAAAATAAAAAGGTCTACCCTTAACTGGATAGGCCTTTTTACTATGTCAATTTTAATGTTATTATAATAATATGTGCTATCTATATTACTTGGGGGAGCGGCTATCTGTTTAGGTAGTCGCTTTTTAATATTGCAATTTAATTAGAATGATCTAAAATAAAGTTGTCCCATTAGTCGGGACTCATGGTATTCCGTTTCGAAGTGACAACTTCTTAGTGAGCACTTACCCGGGTGTTCACTTTTTTAGTATTGCACCAAGTTTGCATAGTGCTATAATCATGCTTGTGTCTCCGACATGACACAAACACCTACTTCATAATAGTGTGACGATTCTAGCAAAATCATAAAGGCCCGTCATTAATTTGATAGGCCTTTTTGTGTGCTAACAAGCAACCTACAACCTAAGCAACTTTATACGCTAAAAGGTGTAAAAACTAGTTAAAAGCTGTCAATTCCTTATGCTCCCACGCTACGCTCGTCCGCTACCATTGACAGCAAACAGTTAGTTTTTCTGAATCTCAACAAGAATCTAACTGCTATATTCGTTTTTAAGGGCCTTATTTCTTGTTTCTAGCGTTTTTGAGACTGTTTATATATATTTATAACAAAGCAAAAATAAAAAGCCCTCAGCAGGCTTTTAGAGGGCTAAATAACGAAGCCAGGACGATTAATAATATCTTCTTGTCTTTTTTGCAAAACATAAGTATACAGGGAATCATACAAATTCTTTTTGATCTCGTCAGGTTCATTGAAAGAAGCTTCAAACAATTCTTGAATATCAACTTGCCAAGGATCAGCAAGCATTTCATCAATGGTTTTTAATACTTTCTTTTCGTCCATCTTAATTACTCCTAACATCAAAATAATGCTTTCAGTTTAAATTCACAGATCTTACAGCACCGTTATTCAAAATTTGTTACCAAGCTCATAAAGATTCTTTGCACAGAACGATTAAAAAAATTGGCTTAAAACAGTGGAATCTGCAACATTTTTTAAGTATCTAAAGCATAACAAACTTAGTTAAGTGTAAGCATAAGTTGAATTAAGAATACATTCAATTCAACCATGGCAAAAATTGATTCTATGGTTATCAGCAGACCGAGTGAAACGAGGTCAATGCGCACTTACACATAGAATTTATTCTATGTTGTGCTAGACCCATTAAAAACCTGTATCAGAAGTCGCCGTTGGCGACAACTAAAAATCTAAATAAAACTAACCAAAATCAATTTGATCTAACATACTTTCGGTACTTGCTTGGTCTAAGCCTAAATAAGCTAGAGTCATGGCTTCACTTGAATGATTTAATAAGTGCATGACTAAGCCAATATTGTAATTGGATTGCGTATAAACGCGATAAGCCCCAGTTTTGCGCATAGTGTGGGTACCAAGGTAATTAATTCCTAATAGATCGCCAACCTTACTCATAATTTTGTAGAACTGTTTTTCAGTAATATGGCGTTCTGGGTGTTGAATTGACGGAAAGAGCCATTCAGAATCCAGCTTATGATCAAGCAGCCATTGACGGTACAATAAGAGCTCTGTTTGAACAGGCTTAAGGTACAAGGTATTAGGTTTACCAGTTTTTCGGTCATGAATAAACGCATTTTGTTTAATAGAACCGTCCGGATTAAAAATATCGGCCTGTTTTAAGCCCATAACGTCACTCACTCGCAGTAGCGTCGCTTTACCAACTTGAAAAATCGTATAGTTACGTCGGCCAGCTTTAAAGTCATTGAGTAACGTATCTTGAACCTCTTTAAGAACGTTTGAATCTTTGATGGGTAAGACAACTTGTTGCATAAGCTGTTAGTTCCTTTACTTTAAAATTAATTTAGTTGCAGAAAACCTAAAAATCGAATATTATGATGTAGTACGACGGTAAACTTAAAGGAGGCGGATTAGAATGAGTAATACTATTATTAAAAACAAGACAATTTCAACTCGTGTAACACCTGACATTAGTGAACGGGCTAAAGCTAATCTAGCAAAACAAGGGCTAACCGTTTCTGAGTATATACGCTTATCGTTAGTTAAAGCGGCCAATAATGAAGTTCGATTAGTCAGCTTTTTAGATTCTCCGGAAGCCTTAGCCGCTAAAAAAGAAGCAGAAACAGGGCAGGTCAAAAACATTGGTTCATTGACTGACTTTGAAGATTGGATCGATAAATTAGATGCAAATTAAACAGACCAAATCTTTTGAACGTGAATTAAAAAAACTAGTCAAAAAACATTTCCCAATAACTGTCTTGAAGCCTTGTTTAGAAGCAATTGTTGAACAAGATGCACTTGTTTTGAAACAGATTAAAGATCATGCATTAAAAGGAAATTGGCGTGGCTATCGTGAATTTCACCCTGCCAGATATGGAAACTATGGTAAAAATTATGACAACTGGATTGTTATTTATCAGCTAGATCATGATGAATTGATTTTGTTATTGATTGCAACTGGCTCCCATGAAATCTTGAATCAATAGCTATAGTTTAGGGGCACTTATAAAAAAATAAATTAAAATAGCCCCCAATATCTACATTATAGATATTAGGGGTTATTCTTTCAATGTTTTCGAGGGGTTATTTGTTAAAAATCCCCCCATAACATTGGAAACAGGAAACGATTTGAACACGGATAAGGCGGAAGAAATAGAAAAGGTTAGGAACGAGCCTAAAACGCCAGAAACGGCAAAAAAACGGCACTGGTGGCAAAGACGATAAATAAGGTATAATGAAAAAGTTGCCTATCCAATCTGCAACGGTTGGGAGGTGTAAAAATTGTTTACTTCTTTCTTTGCCCCACTTGCGGTTGCGCTGATAACAGCGTGGTTTACGGACTGGCTAAAACGGAAACGCCGCAAGTAAAATAAAATAGGCGACATTTAGCCCACTAAAAAAGCCCTTAGCAGTCGTAACCTGCTAGGGGCTTTGGTGTAAAAACGTTTATTCTTTCTTTGCGATTTCATTATAACATGAAACAAAAATGAAGTGCAAAGAAGTATAATGCAGTTGATTAAATAATTACTTTGAGAAGGTGTAATAGAATGAATTTACATGAAAAACAAGATGAAGTATATAAACATGAGAATAAGAAAGCCATAGGGTTTATAAAATTCAACCAAAAATGTGATGATCTCGTTAAAGGGCATTTTTTTCTAAAGTCTATTGAGAATTTTCGGGATAATGGAAGGGACAAAATAAAGGACGATTCGGAAGGTATTATCAAATTAACCAATAATGAAATGATTAAGTATGGCGAAATACTTAATGGCAAATCACAAACA
>NZ_JAGYGU010000053.1:0-8296 GCF_018991255.1 Lactiplantibacillus sp. 30.2.29
AATTTTTTCGTTCAGTATAATCTAGTGAGATCTGGTAAAATTTAAAGCTATTACAAGCAGACATTATTCAAGGACTAATTTAAGTATTTTAATTAATAGTAGATTAGTTTAAATTTCCAGTAGATTGTAAAATTAATTTTCCAAGATGACCGGAAATCTTTCTTCCAAGGAGGCTAGGTTGATGTTTCCCAGAAAGCATAACAAAGGTATGACTAATGAATGTGTTTTATTTACCGGTACCTTGACAGGTTATACGCGAAGTGAGGCGCAACAATTAGTGCTTGCTGCTGGCGGTCGCGTGCTGAACTACTGTTCATCGGCTGTGACGTTATTGGTGGTTGGGATAATTGACAAAGGATTGTTTGAACCCCCAACGACGCATAAATTAACTTGGGCCTTGACCCATGAAATTAAAATCATTGGTGAGGCTGAGTTTAAACAATTGATCCAGAATAGTTATTAAGTGGTGTGCTTCTTTGGAAGGACACTTTTTTATGGGCGCTTTGCGCGGTTGGCAGTCGCAGTAAGTATGCTAAAGGGGAATTGAAACATTACCGTTGATTTTAGGGTGCGCTTAGCGGGCTACTAAACGCACCCTAAAATCAACGGCCACCAACTGAAACGCAGTGAAAGGCGGTAGAATTATGGGCATCAAAAGTATTGGTCAAGGCTTAAATCGGCGACGACAAAATAATGCGCCCTGGTGGGCGCGTAATATCAAGGCAGTGATTGGTTTTCTAGGATTAGTTTCAGCGGTAACACTCGCGTTCTTTGGTTATGCAACGTGGCTAGCTTATTTACTGTTACAAGGCCTGAAACTATGGTTTAAGGGGTTGGTGCAACACGGTCAAGCCTTTCAAGATCCCACGAACTTAGGCTTAACTTGGTCGCGAGTGTTGGATTGGACGAAAGCCTGGCCTGGTAATCAGTTGAATAATCCTTGGTTAATTTGGGGACTTTTGTTAGGTGTTATTGCATTAAGTTTAAGCTGGTATCGGATTATCCGGTCTTACCAAAGCTATAACGGCTTTGAAAAGGGCGCTGAGACTTTTAGTAGCCCGGGACAACTAAAAAAGCAATATGAATTGATACCGGATCGTAACCAGGAATTTGAAGGTTATGGTGGGATGCCACTAGTGCATTATAACGGGCCCATTGGGACCTTGATTCAAAGCGCGAGTTATAGTCGGGGCTTCAAAAAAGTAAAGCAAACATTGGCTAAAAAGTGGGATTTCAAACCGAGTGGCACTTATGGGATTGATCAAACGACGGTGCATAGCTTAATTTACGGGATTACCCGTTCCGGGAAGGGTGAAACAATCGTTTTACCGTTGATTGATAATTTATCACGGGCTAAAAAACAGTCGTCAATGATGATTAATGATCCTAAGCTCGAACTATTTACCATGTCGGAGCGGTTGTTAAAACAACGTGGGTATCGAGTCTATGTGTTAAATATGCAAAATATGGTCAAATCAATGGCCTACAACCCTTTAGCGATTGTGGTTGATTATGCGCGACAGGGCTATTACGATGAAGCCCAACAAGAAGCTAACCGGATTTCGTCAGCGATTTATCAGAGCCATGATGACAGTGGCAACAGTAAATTTTGGAATAATTCATCGACTAACTTGTTAAACGCGCTGATTCTCAGTCAACTTGATTTGGCTGCGCGGCATCAAACGTGGGAACGGGTAACAATGAATAATATTTATCGGGAGTTAACCGAATTAGGTGGGCAAGAAATTCAATTTGACGATGGTTCGAAGACAACGAAGTTGTCATATTACTTCAAAGCTATGGCGCAAATTAAAGTTAAAACGCCACTTCAAGAAATGGCGTTAGAAGCGTTTCAACAATCAAACTTTGCGGGTGATGAAACGGCCGGCAACATTTATGCCTCAATGATGGAAGGCATTAAGATATATCAACAACGTGATATTGCCCGGTTAACGTCGATGAACTCGTTAGACTTCCATGATATGGCCTTTCCGCGGCGATTAAGAATCGGGTTCCCTAAGCAGTTAGCCTTACAAACTGCTCAGGTGACCTTTTCCAATCAAAAAGGTGAATCTTTGGAAAGTCGCGCGCAAATGGTTGATCGCTTAGGCTTTCTAACATTTCCGATTAAGACCACCTTACCTTCGAATTATCAATTAACGATTGATTTTAATTATGAACTGACAGAACCAGCTTTAAGGCGGTATCAGTATCACTATCAAGGCCAGATTAAAACAACTAAACGGTCGCCGTTAGCCACAACGGGCATTAAGCGGGCTGGCGACTTAATCTTGAATCAGAAAGAGTCGGTTACCATTGTCACCGACGACCCACAACCGATTCTTTTTAAGTATTCGGAACAACCGGTAGCCGTTTTCTTAGGGACGCCACCACACAACCCGTCCTATAATCAACTGGTATCGTTTGCCATTGATCAGGCCTTTAATCAAATGTATCAAATGGCCCTAGATAATGAGAAAAAGTGCTATACTCGCGTGCACTTTATTATCGACGAAGGGGGTAATTTGCCAAAAATTCAGAATTTGGATACGAAGTTTACCATTGGCTTAGGGTCGGAATTACTGTTTGATTGGGTGCTCCAAAACAAAGGGCAACTACGGATTAATTACTCCAAAGAAGAAGCGGAAACGATTATTAGTAACTGTGGGAATACACTATATATTTTGTCAAAGGATAAAGAAACGGCGCAAGAGATTAGTGATGAAGTGGGACACACGACTGTCAATGTTATTGGTCACCAGTTACAAGGTAATGTGGCTGACTTGAACGGCCTCAATAGTAGTTTAGATGCAGTGCCGGTTATTTCGATGGAAGAATTACTACGACTAAGAGTGGGTGAGATGGTGGTGATCCGCTCAACCGCTCGAACCGATCAAAAGGGCCGCATTATCCGGGCTAATCCAATCTTTGATACGGGGCGGACGCGTATGCCGGCCCGTTGGCAATTCTTGAATCAAACATTTGACGATACCGCCACCATTTTCGACATCGCAGTTGAAACGCCACATAAGCGCTTAGACTTAACTACATTACAGTATGACTATGCTGGTAATGAGGCTGCAAGTGAGCTGCAACAAATGATTCAGTTGGCCAATGAGACCCCAACTAGTTCTGTACCAGAACCAACTGAACCAGCCTTAACCGCTAAAGAACAACTCAGAAAGCAATTGGCGCAAGAGAAGGATTGGGGTGCCTTGCAAAAACAGTTAATGGCTTGTGTTGACTATCAGTCATCAGCATATGGTGAAATTAGGAACTTGGCAGAAGATGAAGTTGCTAGCTATGTATTGGCCCATTTAACGTTATACGAAAAATGTGTTAGTCAAAGGGCGAGCTAGCCGTAATCATTAATCAGTAAGATCACTGACCGGTAGGTTAGTGATCTTTTTTGGTGTTAGGAGAAGTCATCGCTGCTTCACTGGAGTTGTTAGGCTAGTGCTATCAACGATAAGGAGCTGACTAAAATGATGATTGATAAAACGGCAGTTGCCGGTAGTGAGTTACCAGTATTGGCGACGAAAGCCGATCTGAAATATTTAGACGAAGTTGGTGGTCAAGGGCAATATCGACAAGTTGCTTGGATCAAAAGCACAACGGGGACTTTTGTGCCGTTATATGGTATCGACGATGACTTAGTCCGGCTTGATGGGCAAACGGATTTTCCAGATCAGGAGGCGTTGTAAATGGCAAACAAAAGTCGAGTTGAAATTCAGGCTTGGAAGCAACAGCTCGTTCATCAGGCTGAAATAAAACTCCAAGCACTAACCACTAGCACGAACTTTAAGGCCTATTTAAAAACGATGGCCAAGTTCCACCACTATAGCTTACGCAATATTAATTTGATTTATGCCCAAGATCCCCAGGCAACCCAAGTGGCGGGTTTTAAACAATGGCAAAAAGATTTTAGCCGTCAGGTGACTAAAGGCGCTAAAGCCATTCGGATTGCGGCGCCCATTACCAAACGGTTGACACCAGAACAACAAAGGCAGTTAGGAACTAAACGCGATCAGGCCATCGTGGGTTATCGGTATTTACCGGTCTTTGATGTGCGGCACACTACCGGTAAGCAGATACCGCAAACGCAAGATTTTATCAAACCAGAGCTAGGAGAACACGCGAATGTGACGCCACTGTATCAAGCCTTTAAGACTTACCTTAACGAAACGACGAATTTAACTGTAACGGAGCGACCAATGACTGAAAATCAAGCTCGGGGTTACTTTGCCCCCCAAACCAATGAAATTGTGATTGATAGTCAGGAGTTGGATCAAGGTATGCGACTAAAGACGTTGTATCATGAATATGCCCATAGTCAATTACATGGACTAACATCAGCTTTTAAAGACCGACCGCGCGGCTATCAGGAAGCACAGGCGGAGGCCGTGGCTTATGTGGCCATGCAAAATATCGGTATTGATACGGGTGATTACTCATTAGGGTATGTGGCAACTTGGGCTAAAGATCAAACGGTGATTCATCAAGCGCTCAGTGAGATTAAACAAGTTAGTAATAAAACGATTGAAATTAGTGATGAGCTGGTGCAGGACTTGCGGCGTGAGCAGCGTATGGGGCTGCCACAGAATGAAGAGTTAAGACAAGAGGTTGTCCCGGAATTTCCAGTATGGAAACCTGAAATGGGTTTGGCTGCGAGTGAACAGATTGTCCAGCAGAAAAAAGATTATTGGAAAGGTGTATTTGAGCGTAGCAGAGGCCGTGGCTTCGAAGTAAACGACCTAGATAATCATACTCGTATTACTTTGACAAAAAGCGCTAGAACAGGTGTGGATTGGCAATTAACCCAATATGATAGCAATGGTCCGTACGGACATACAGACATTGTGGGAAACTTAGATCAGCCGAAGGTTCAAGACAAAATAATGAGTCACCTCATTTATCAGAGCGGGTACGTGGTGAAGTATTCTGATAGTGCGATGGATAAAGATCTAAACAAGACGGAAGCAACATATCGGCCAGTTAGTAGTTTACAGGAAATGAACGAAGGGTTGATTGAGACACCGACAGTGATAGAAAAAATTAAGTCTAGTCAGGCCCCTTTCGTTAAAGAGATTGCGTCTAAGGCTGAGTTTGCTCAATTCTACGACTATGACGAAGTGGGACATGAATATTCAGCCTATCGGACGAAAGAGGGTGATACCTTTTACGAAGGTGGCGCAGAAGATTATGTTGAGAAAGACGACCTGAAAGATCTATTGACCAGATCTTTGAACGAAAATGAAATAACGATTGAAAACGTAGTTGGACCGAAGTTAGTAACGAAACTTACTGATAAGACGCAGCGGTTTGTGAATGAGCATCTCACAAACGACGGTTTAAAACAACAAGTTAATGGCCTAAAGCGGCTACAAAAGACGGTAAATCCTGAACAAATTGCTAAGGTGAATAATAGCTTGCGGTTGGCTAATCATGAAGCAAGACGTCGGGGCTTGAATCTAGGCCCAGTTAAAGCTGCTCGACGTAATACAATATCACGATAATGTATACTAGGTTAGTATACAAGCCAGCTTAGGTTTGGTAAGTTAATATTAAGGGGGAACGTAATGATGAAAGAAAATGGTAAAGAAGTGCCACAAGCGGTCAAAGGGTGGAATTGGGGCGCATTTATGTACAGTATTTTTTGGGGCATTGGCAATAAAACCTATTTGCCGTTATTAACGTTAATTCCAATTTTTAATATCGTTTGGGTTTTTGTGGTTGGTTTTAAGGGGAATGAATGGGCCTGGCAAAAAGGTGATTATCAAGATGTCGAGACATTCAAGGCCGTGCAAGCGACTTGGAACCGAGCAGGAATAGTCCAATTTATTATTTCGATTGCTATTTTTGTCCTATATATGTTTTTCTTTGCTTCTTTAGTGGCCAATATCTAAACGGTAATTACTAGCACAAGCACTTATTCAAATAAAGACCACCAAGGTTCGGCATTAGCGCCTTGGTGGTCTTTATTGATTGCCAGTCCAGTTAGTTGAGCGCACTAATTCGATGTGCTGAATATCATTAATATTGATAAATTGGTGGTTGGCAAGCACAATAGTAGCCCCGTTATAGCCCAGTATTGGGGTTGTGATGGTCGCAAAGTGTTGATTATTATGATCAACGGTGTTTAATTGTAAGTTGACTGGTTGGTTCTGGGTGTAAGCTGTTGACAAGATTTGACCAACGATACTTAAAGACTGTTGTGGCTTGGGTGGATATTGTTGTTTATCTTGGATCTTCTGTTGGTTTAAAGCGGCAGTATGACCAGATAAGTAAAAGCCTTGCCATTTCATTAGGCCACGATCATGGTAATCTTGCTCAAAGAAGCGCTTAACAATGCCGAGGTCAAACTCCTTTTCATTCAAGCCCCTGCCGCCTCTTTTGAATAATTTTTTGACTTTGCGGCCAAACTTGACCCGTAAAGCCAATAAATTCAATCGTTAATTTAGTCTGCTGCCGCAACGCCTTTAGTAAGTTTTCTAAGTCATTGAGATTATAATTAGTGAGTTTGTGTAAAGGCATTGACCGTAGTCGATCATTAGCTCGCTGGCTGTTGAAGAATACGTTGTAAGTGTAATCGTACGGGTCATTGGCAATTACTAGCCAATAACGGGTTCGACTAGTCGGTTTAAACAACAAGGCTAAGCGACTCGTGATAATATCTAAATCTTTATTTATAACTATTTCCTCCATTATGACCCCCGACCAAAGCAGCCCGTTCAATAGCGGTACCACCGGGCAATAGACTGGTGGCATAGATGAGTTTGGTGAAGCCAAAGCGTCGGTGAATTTCATCAATAACTTGGTTTAGCTTACTATGTTGAATTTGGTTAAGCGGGGATTCGAATAAATTAAGTTGCTGCCCGGCGTCAGGACTGAGCTTACTACTATAAACGCCAATATTACGGACAGCTTGGCCGTCCCAGTTCTTACGAAATAACCACAATAATTGTTGCGTTAAAGTTTGGTCATTGTTAGTTGGTTCAATTTTCAAAGCCTGGTGAAAGCCATTGCGGCCATCGGTTTCAGCCGCAGCATAAGAAAAACCAACGCTTAGTGATAAACACCCTGCTAGTTTATGGTGGTGACGAAGCCGCGCCGCAACTTGTTCACCAATTTCTTTAATGACCGTTTCAATCTCGTTTTGTGTCAAGTAGTCACGCGGGAGAACTTGTGAGTTGCCAAGACTAGCTTCCTTATTTTTGATTGGTTCAGTTAACTTGGTCCGGTCAACGCCCCAGGCGGTGGCAAACAATTGGCTTCCAATCACCCCGAGGTTCTGTTGGAGTAAATAAGGGTTAGTATGGGCTAACTCATACATATTGTGAATTTGAAGGCGGTTCAAACGTTTCGCCATACGGGGGCCAATGCCCCAAACGTCCGTTAATTCGTTGATTGACCAAATCTTATCCGGCACAGTTTCGTAATGGATTTCACCAATCAATTCATGATTATGTTTAGCGTAGTTATCTAGGGCTAGTTTGGCTTGCACCGGATTGTCACCAATACCCACAGTGGTGTATAAACCGATCTGTTGGCGAATCTTTTTTTGAATTAACCGTGCCACTTCACGGATAGAATTGCCAAAAAGCCGCCATGAATGGGTCATATCCAAAATACTTTCATCAATTGAATAGGGCCAAACCTCTTTTTCACTCGCAAATTGATGAAAAATCTGATTAATTTGCAAATTGCGTTGAATATAGAGATTCATGCGCGGCGGCACGACCCAGAGTCTAGGGTCATTGGGCAAGTCACGTTTGCGTGAGACATTGGCTTTAAGATGAAATAACTGCTTAGCTTCGGGTGACGTGGCTAAGATGAGCCCACCATTGGTGTTTTTAGCTTCACTAAGAACGACTAGTGGGACTTTTAAAGGATTAAGCCCGCGGGCAACGGCTTCACAACTTGCATAAAAGGACTTGTTATCAATTAAAAAGAACACGCCATGCGGTTCTTGATCAAAAAACATAAGCTCACCTTCTCAATAATTTACAGTTATTTTACCACAAAAGGGAACATATGTTCACGAAAGCGATATAATAAATACATAAAATGTATGGGCAAGTCGTCGAGAACTTGTATGGAAAACTGCATACTCAAGTGAAAGCTAATCGATTTACTCCAGCAGAGAAGTGAGTTAAATTTATCAAAGAAAATGAGGTCCTTGACGGTATGGAAGAGTCCATGATTGAGTTGGAGTTTTAGGGAAACACATTGAGATTAAACGCCAAAGATACTAAAGTACCATACTACTTTAGTACTGTGAATATTAATTATGGGT
>NZ_JAGYGU010000054.1:0-7251 GCF_018991255.1 Lactiplantibacillus sp. 30.2.29
TAGAAATTAAAAAAGTTGCCGTATAGGCAACCCAGAATAGACACATGCCGGTGAATTTACAAAGCCGATCACGTCCAATGTTCGCTTTGTGATTCAGTTAAAGCATATCAGATTTGTATTTTAAAACAAGTCAGGTGTTTTAGCAACTCTCTTTTAAGACGGCGTGTGTCAGTTAAGAAAGGGAGCTTTTATTATGGATCAATCAAACTTTAACTTTACAAATGCTAAAAGAGCCTATGAAGTAAAGTTCTACGCTTTGCCGCAGATCTTACTCCAAGGGGAAAAATATAAGGATCTTAGCGATAGTGCCATTTTACTTTATTCGGTGTTACGCGATCGTCTAAGTTACTCACTAAGCAATAATTGGGTTGACGAAAATAACAACGTATATTTCATATACACAAACAATGAACTAAAAGATTTACGAAACTGGTCAAATAATAAAATCAATAAGATTAAACACGAATTAATGGACGCAAACCTTTTGTATCAAAAACATATGGGGTTTAATCCAAGATCAGGCAAAAACGAACCAAATAGATTATATTTGGCAGATTTGGAAGTAACAGCAAAAGACGTTTATATTAAGCGAGAGCCATTAAAATCGCCTGAACCCCTTGGTACAAGCGGACTTCTCAAAAAGAGAAACCCGCATGATACCGTTGAACCCCTTGGTACAAGCGGACTTCTCAAAAAGAGAAACCCGCATGATACCGTTTCTGATACGTCTGAATCCCTTGATACAAGCGGACTTCTCAAAAAGAGACAAGATCTAGACTATACTAATAATTTAGATACTAATAGATACAATATAGATACTCAAAAGTTGGACTTTTCCACAGCCCATTTTTCACCAGCAGAAATTCAAAAGCAAAACCAGGATTTGGTGAACCATGCTAATGACTTCTTAACTGATGAAGACAGTGGCTTACCGGTTTTCTTAGAACCCGAAGCCGTGCAATTACTAAGTTTCTGGTGCCGCACTCCGCAACAAATGCGGCGCTTCATTGGCATTATCTTAAATGCTAAGTACCGAGTTGAAAAGGATCATCAAGATATTGGCGTCATAATCCCGCTTTACGACGAAGAACTAAAACCTTTGATGACTAAAGCCTTAAGACGCTACTTTAACGCCCTAAGAAGCAATGAGAAGCATATCAAGAACGTGGAGAACTACTTATACGGCACCATGCAAAACCTATTTGGCGTTTGGTGGAATAAACAAGCGGCAAGAGAATATGTTGCTAAACACCCCGAGGAGCAGAACGCTGACAATGAATGATTTTAAAATCAAACGGCATATAAGCTCATTTAAGCCGTTTTAAGTGTTACATGCATAATTATATTAAAATCGCTTTAAAATCGCTTAGAAGCAAAAATAGACACCTTGAGTGGCTGAATTGGCGCTTGGTGGAATAAACAAGCGGCTAGAGAATATGCGGCCAAACACCCTAACGATGAGCGTGCTTAAAACTAAAAAGCTATATAAGGCCATTTAAGCTGTTTTAAACAGATAGAGCATAATTATATTAAACGAGTTTTAAAATGCGCTTACGGGCACTTTAGGAACGTTGTATAAGTGCCATTGCGGAAAGGACAGCAAACTTAAATTCACAACTTTTAAAGAAGCAGGCTAATTGAGATGGTACTCAAAGATTAGTATAATGTGAGTAGTAATAAAGGGGGGGCGAGAAAATCATGGCAGTTAAGGAAAAGAAACGCGTACAAGTCCAGATTGACAAAGAATTGGCAGATAATACCGAAGCCGTTTTAAGCCAGTTAGGTCTAAACCCAACTACCGCGATCAATATGTTTTATAAGCGGATCGTAGCTGACGCAGCATTACCGTTTAAACCAGCCCTGAGCGAAGCCGAAAGAGCTAATTTAAGCCTTTTAAAGGCTACCAAAGAGACACCAGTAACAGAGTTCAAAGACGCTAAAGAAGTCGCTGATTGGCTCAATGATCCAGATGAGGACTAATGGCTTATCAGATTAAATAAATTAATAACTGGGGAGTGTGATGAACATGAAAGATACAATCACAATTAATGACTTTTTTGAAATTGCCAAAGAAACTGATTTAAAAGATTTACTTGATAAGTCATTACATGAGCCAGATCCAGAAAAGCGCAAAGTATATGACGCTTTATATACCTACTTTTTAGATAAAAGGCAAGATGAGGTTATTAAGCGAAAGGACTTTGCCCGTTGATAGATAAACCCCAATATATAATTGTTGCTGGTATTAACGGAGCAGGAAAAAGTACGCTATACGATACATTTCCCATCTTGTTTGACAAAACAAAACGGATTAACGCTGATGAACTTTTAAGACAAATGGGTGGCGATTGGCATAAAGATAGTGACAACTTAAAAGCCATGAAAGAAGAAATCAAACAACTACACTATGCTTTAGATCACCAGCAAAGTATTCACGTAGAAACAACACTGGCAGGTAGAGGCAAAGCTCAACTCAATTTGATTGACAAAGCTCACAAAAATGGCTTTGAAGTGACTTTATTATATGTTGCTTTGCGAGATGAAAATTTAGCTATCCAAAGGGTCAACGAACGGGTACAAAAAGGTGGCCACGGTGTTCCAGTAGCAACGATCAAGAAACGTTATCAGCAATCCAAACATAATTTGCCATTAGTGGCCTTTAAATCTGATAAGGTCATGATCTATGATAATAGCGAAAAGTTTACCTCTGTTTATGCAAGAGAGAAGGGACAAGTTTTTAAGAACGATTTGAGGCATTTTCCTTGGATAAACCAAAATATTACTTATCCAGAAAGGGTGCAAAAGCAGTTACAAAATTTTGCAGATCAAAACCCAGAAGAAAATCCTAAAAATGATCCAGAAAATAAAAACGATCGGCCTAGTTATTAGGTTGATCGTTTTTGAGTTTATTCGGTTTATGGGCGTTAACATAGTCAGCAAATGTTTTTAAAAGTTCTTCGGTTTGTTCGACCGAGAGGTTATTAGCTTGAAAGTACTTTTCTAATAAAGCCCCTTTTTGAATTAATCGGCGAGAACGGGCTTTGCGGGATTGCCGATTTTCATAGTATTTAGATTGCCGTAATTTAAAATCTTCCCGCTCAATTTTTTGTTTTAAACGCGCTTGCTGCTCGACTAGTTTTTCATATTGATTAGACATGGAATTTCCCCATCTCGTATGGCTAATGATCTACGGACTTTACCTTTAAAAATTCAGAAAATTGCTTGGCTAAAAGCTTAATCTGATCGTTAGACAAATTAGCATAATCTAAATTGGCTTGACTGATGATTTGTTTACCTAGCCGTTGTTCAATCTTATTTTTTCGTCCTTAATTTTTTGATTAAGGGCTTTTAATTTAGCTTCTTGTTTTTCTAAGTTACTTTGAGACATAACGATCCCTCCAATCATATTAGAAATAATCACCGACACTATATCATAAGGGAAACGTTAAGTCAAAGTATAAAAGTTGAAATAGCGAAGCGGAAGGCATACACTAAGTTAAAGTTAAGAGAATCAGAAGACCGAGTGAAACGAGGTCAATGCGCACTTACACATAGAATGAATTCTATGTTGTACTAACCCAAAAATACTGTTATTAGAAGTCGCCGATGTCGACAACAGAAGAAAACCCATAGAATCAAAGTAAAGAGGTGACTAACATGGCAATATTTCATATGAGTTTTAGTAATATTAGTGCTGGTAAAGGACGCAGTGCCATTGCCAGTGCCGCTTATAGAAGTGGTGAAAAATTATTTGATAATCAAGAAGGCCGCCACTATTTTTATGCCCGCTCGGTTATGCCAGAAAGCTTTATTTTAACCCCAAAAAACGCACCAGAATGGGCCAGTAATCGAGAACAATTATGGAATGAAGTTGAAAAGAAAGATCGTAAATCAAACTCACGGTATGCAAAAGAATTTAACGTAGCTTTACCGGTAGAATTCAGTGAATCCGAACAGAAAGAATTACTGACAAAATATGTGCAAGAAAATTTTGCCGATCAAGGTATGGTAGCTGACGTAGCAATTCATCGCGATCACCCAGACAATCCGCATGCACATGTGATGTTAACCAATCGCCCATTTAACCCCGATGGTAGTTGGGGATTAAAAGCAAAGACGCAGTACATTAAAGATGAAAATGGCAAGCAACTTTTAACCAAAAGCGGGTTTCCAAAACAAAGAAAAATTTGGTTGGTTGATTGGGATAAAAAGGAAAAAATTGGGCGTTGAGTGTTAATCAGTTCTTAGCACAAAAAAATATTCCGGATCGGATTAGTGAAAAATCGTTTGTCGATCAAGGGATTCAAGAGACACCTACCCAACACGAAGGCATTAACAGCCAAAGAAAAAATCGAAAAGCATTTAATCAACAAGTTAAGAACTATCGTAAGTCCAAAGCTGGCTATAAAAATATGCAGGAGAAAGTAGTTAATCGAGGCCACTTGGATAGCCTAAGTAAACACTTCTCGCTTAACGAGAAAAAAGTGGTCAAAGAGTTAAGCCACGAACTGAAAACTTATATTAGTTTGGAAAGTTTAGATGATAAGCGGCGCATGCTATTTAATTGGAAAAACAGTACCTTAATTAAGCACGCTGTTGGTGAAGATGTCACTAAGCAATTATTGACAATTAACCAACAAGAAAGTTCACTAAAAAAAGCAGATGAGCTCTTAAATAAAGTAGTTGATCGCACGACTAAAAAACTCTATCCAGAGCTTGATTTTGAACAGACAACCGCGGCTGAACGACGGGAATTGATTAAAGAAACTAATAGTGAACAAACGATTTTCAAAGGCAGTGAATTAAACGAACGTTTAATGAATATTCGTGATGATTTATTGACCCGACAATTATTGACCTTTACCAAACGGCCATACGTTGGCTGGAAGTTATTAATGCAACAAGAAAAGGAAGTCAAAATCAAGCTTAAATATACGCTGATGATTCATGATGATAGCTTAGAAAGTCTAGAACACGTTGATCAAGGTCTACTAGAAAAGTATTCACCAACCGAGCAGCAAAAGATTACTCGAGCAGTCAAAGACCTACGGGCAATCATGGCCGTTAAGCAAGTCATTAAAACGCAATACCATGAAGTATTGAAAAGGGCCTTTCCCAAAGGCGATTTAGATGGATTGCCATTGATTAAACAGGAACAAGCCTATACAGCCGTGATGTACTATGATCCTGTTTTAAAGCCATGTCAGGCTGAAACAATTGAACAGTGGCAAGCAAATCCACCACAGGTGTTCAGTCCCCAAGAACATCAACAAGGACTAGCTTATTTATCGGGACAGCTTAGCTTAGATCAGTTAGAAAATCATCACTTACAACGGGTTTTAAAGCATGATGGCACTAAACAACTCTTTTTTGGCGAATGCAAAGCCGATCCGACGATTAAGAACAGTCAGATCGAGAAAATCCAAAAGCAGTTAAAAGGGCAACAAGCCAAGGACGACCAGTATAGAAAAGTAAATATTGGACATTATCAACCGCTAAATTACAAGCCAGTTAGTCCAAGCTACTACTTAAAGACGGCCTTTAGTAACGCAATCATGACCGCCCTATATGCCCGTGATGAAGATTACGAACGGCAAAAACAGGCGCAAGGTTTAAAGGAGACTGAGTGGGAAATGACGAAAAAGCAACGGCAACACCAAACTCGAAACCGGCATGAAGATGGGGGCATGCACTTGTAATCACAAAATTAGCGACTGGTTAATTGGTATGAATGGTAGCCCATAATGTATTTTATATTGATAAAAATTAGAGCGTGCTCGATTAGTTACGTATAGCTGCCAGCCTTGTGTATGGTCTATCAAAGAGACCAGGTAAACAAAACCTTTAAGCCGAAACCCTATTTTGAACTAGATGCGGAAATTTTAGCTAATCAGCAAAAATTCGTCGCAAAATTAGACCCCTATCAGCGGTTTAAAAACGAAACAGGACTAATAACATTCATGCAAGCTAAGCACGTTCAGAAAGGCTCACAGGCCGGCTTAATCAAGGACGTCCAAAAACAAGACAAAAAGCGTGCTAGTCCACAACTATTCTCACTATCCAGTCTGCAAAGTGCCATGAATAAACGTTATCACGCCAGTGCCAGCCAAACCTTAGCGGCTATTCAAAGCTTATACGAAGACAAACTGCTCAGTTATCCCCGCACCGATTGTGCTTATATCACTGATGAAGAATTTAGTTATTTAGTGGCTAATCTGACGAAGTATCTGGGTTTGATCTCTAAGCCAGTCGCTTTAACCAATACCACTCCGAACAAACGCTATGTTGATGGGAAAAAAGTTGAAGAACACTACGCCATTATCATGACTAAAGTCGTGCCGACGAAAGAGAAACTAGCCAGCTTGCCTAAATTACAGCAACAAGTCTATGACTTGGTTTTAAGAACCACATTAGCCATGTTTGCTGATCCTTACGAATATGAAGAAACCACCATTATTACCCAAGTTGGTGACGCCAATTTTAAAGCAACCGGTAAGGTCCCAACTAAGCAAGGCTGGCAAGCTTTATTTGATGATCACAAAGCCGACCAGCAAGAAGTAGCAACTTTACCGCTCGTTCACCAAGGCGATCAAGTCCAAGCAAATCTGCAAACACCGCAAAAAGAAACGACACCACCGGTCCCCTTTACCGAAGGTACCCTGATTACGGCCATGAAGACCGCCGGCAAAACGCTTGATGATGAAGAAGCCCAAGCGATTCTTAAAGATGTGCAAGGCATTGGGACAAGTGCAACCCGGGCCAATGTGCTGGAAGTGTTAAAGAAACGCGGCTATCTCGTCACTGAAAAGAACAAGCTACACGTCAGTGAAGCCGGAATTACTTTATGTAAAGCGGTTGAACTCGAACCCTTGTTAACTAGCCCAGAGATGACAGCAAAATGGGAGCAAGCGTTACAACAAATCAGTATCGAAGAACGCACCCCGGATAACTTTTTAGAACAAATTAAAAAGTTTGTATCAAAATTGATTGCTGATGTTCCCACGCAATTGACTGGCAGTGAAGCCATTAAGCAACAAATCGATCACCAACAGCAAGCACAAAAGTCCGACGAGGTCTTCTTAGAAACACCGCAAGCGACCGTTTTAAATAAACAGAAGTTTTACATTGTAAAGCCTAAGCAAGGCGAAAGCTTTACCCTGCCCAAGAAATGGAGCAGTAAGACCCTCGGTAAGACCGCAATTAAAGCGCTGGTCACCAAGGGGGAAACGAGCAAATTAAAGGGTTTCAAGA
>NZ_JAGYGU010000055.1:0-7013 GCF_018991255.1 Lactiplantibacillus sp. 30.2.29
GTTTTTCATTTCGAAATCAGCTTTTTAAAATTATAAGATTGGAGACAGGAGCCGTGAGAACGTCTGCTTGAACTTCAACCACCAGGACTGATTCTTAAAGTCCTGAACGGTGATTAGGCTACTGAGTTTTTGATCATCCAAGAAGATGCGTTCCAACTCTTGGGCAAGGTCAGCGTCGTACAAGAAGGCATTGACCTCAAAATTCAACTTAAAGCTCCGGAAGTCCAGATTGGCGGACCCGACCGAGGCGACTTGCCCATCAATGACGATGGTCTTGGCATGGATAAACCCATTATTATAATAATAGATTTTCACACCGGCATCCGCGAGTTCACGCGCATAGTACTGCGTCGCACGATAGACAAATGCATGATCAGGCTTATCTGGGACCATGATTCGAACATCGACACCCGACATTGCGGCGATTTTAATCGCATCGAGTACCGAATCATCTGGAATCAAATACGGCGACTGAATCCATAAGCGGTGCTGCGCCGTCATAATCATTTTGATATAGCCCAGTTTGATTTGTTGACCATCGCTATCCGGGCCACTTGAAACGATTTGTAATGACGTGTTCCCTTTCACCCGAATAACTGGGAACATATTCACGTCGGGCACGATCCGGTGGTCAGGGTCGGTCGCGTTCCAATCGCGGATGAACCGTTCTTGTAGTTCGAAGACGCCAGAGCCCACGATACGTAGATGAGTATCTCGCCAATAGCCAAATTTCTTATTACGTCCCAGATACTGATCACCAACGTTAAACCCGCCGACGTAGCCGACCCGGCCATCCGTCACCACGATTTTACGGTGATCCCGAAAGTTCAGTCGGAAGTCTAAGACGGCGGAATGCGCCCCCAGGAACGGCCGCGCGTGGCCGCCAAGTTCTTCTAAATGTTTAAAGAAGCTACGGAACGTCCCCATTGACCCCCACGGATCATAGAGTACCCGGACATCGACGCCTTGGGCAGCTTTGCGTTCCAGCAAGTGCAACAGTTCATTTCCGATTTGATCGTTATAAAAAGTGTAATACTCAATATGAATGTGGTTCTTAGCCGCCTCAATGTCTTGAAACATCGCGTGAAACTTTTCATGACCGTCCGTATAAATTTTGACCCGATTCTTCCGACTCAGTAACGCACCATCAGAGTTCAAAAACAAACTGACCATTCCCCGTACGGAACTCGTCACGGCATCCGCCGGCATCAACTCGGTTCCCAGCGCTTCTCGTTGCCGCTGGATCATTTGCTCCAGTCGAATCTGCGTCTCCTTCCGTAACCGGAACAGTCGATTTTTCGGCAATTTCCGGCCAACGAAGGCGTACGCAATGAACCCGACAACTGGCAATAGAATCAACACTAAAAGCCAAGCCCAAGTCGCGGCAATATCGCGATCTCCATCCCGAAAAACGGTGATAAAAGCTGCGGCCGCGTTTATAATAATAATCGTATATAAGATTGGCTGAATATATTGCAATGGAGGCACCCACCTAAATTTTTTATGATGGTTTTATTTTACCGCAGTTGGTAGTAAGATAATAATCTTTTGCGAATGTTATTTTTGCAATTACCCATCAAAAAGCTAATAATTACGATTAAGGAGGGCTGTTCAATGCTTGGAATGCTTGGAATCCACGGTCTCGGCCCGATTCGCATGTTTCATTTGACCGAACACATTGCGGGTCCCCGTGCAGCCGTTGGTATTTTACTAATTATTATTTTATTAGCCGTCGTTTACCGCTACTATCGCCGGCATCGCTAATAAACTGAACTTGTGGAGCGGCTAGTCGTGTGACTGGTCGCTTTTTTGACGATCTCCCGCTATGTATAAAAAAGTTGTGCCCGCCGATATTGGCCAGTACAACTTTGCAAAATCATAAATTGACGACTCGCTTTAATTTGGTTGAATCGCTGACTATTTGTGAACGATTCTCGAGAATGCACTTGAGGTAGTCGGCGCTCAGCTTAAAATCCCGTTTCAGTCGATGTTACGCGACCGTATCCATTAACTACGGAGCCGATAATTTATGCACAGACAGCCCATTTAGATTGTGAACATAAAGCGAGCGGGCAGAAGTGCTGGATACTTGATTGGTATCGAGATAAACTTTGCCCGTCCAATGCTTAATTTTCTTAGTTGGCGGTCTAACGATGACACGGTAGACGATTGGGCAGTTTTTGAGTGTTAGCTTCTTTTGCGGTAGCGAAAAAAACTGCAGATACTTCTTGCTTTCCGTTAACGTTTTGTTGGTTGCAAATGTACATTCATACCAATCGCTGACACTAAAAGAACCCGAGCTGACTTTGTACATGGCGTTTCTCGGTACCCGTGCGCGATATGGACTGCTTTTCAACATCGTGGTTACTGCAGTCCTTGCCTGATTGAGACCATGAACATACCGATATACGCGAAAACCGACAATCAAGCAAATTAAAATAAGAATGCCCGCGATGATTTTCACTTTATGCGCTGAAAACATGGTCATGACCTGCCAATCTCGTAAAACAAGGTCGACAATGCAATCGATGCGATGAACAAAGAAGTCCCATCAACGGGGCTCCCCAGTGGTCCGATAGTTGTAAGCAGCTTTGAAGATTGCCTAAAATTCATCGTATCCCCCCTCTTGAATACAACAAACATAGCAAACCCCCGTTCCATTGTCACTAAATAATGACGATCAGTCGTATTCATTGATGGCAAAGTTGCAATCAATTCGATATTCGAAATAAGTGAATTTATGTCGATAGGCGTGCAGAGTAGTGAACCTGCGATCCCATATGAGTGACAGCTATCTATCACAAACTGTTTCCTATGTAGAAAAAATTAATTTTCAAATTTAATTAATCGAAATAGTGCCAGAATAATCATAATCCCAGTTTATTCATGGAAACAATCGTCATAGCATGCTTTAAAAGCACAATACACTCCCTTGAAGTCCATTTTTCGCAACTTATACCCAACTACCGATAATCATCCTCGCCAAAAATGTCCTTATTTCAACAAATGACCACTAACAGTCCCAACCAAAGGTAAGTTAACCGTCAGAAATACCACCCCCAATATACGCGCGGTATCACCGGTCTAATCAGTGTTACCGGTTACGGCTAATTAATCACGATTAGTCAGACAATCATCACTCAGCTGCTATAGCTTGCGTCATTAGGTCCAATTATCTGATTTTTAGCCACTATCACCTATCGTCAATTTTATTTTAGTCAGATTAACCATCGCAACTTTATCAAAACCAATTAAACTTAAGCCATCACATCGAAATGGGGCGATGATTATGGATTTATCACACACGCGGCTACTCCGCAAAAAAGATATTAATGCCATGTTAGCCACTTATCACAGTCCGCTCAAAAAAGAGCTCAAAACCTTTGATCTAACCATGTTGGGGATTGGTGCCATCATTGGGACTGGGATTTTCGTTTTAACTGGAACTGGCGCTTTGACGGCCGGTCCAGGACTCATGATTTCCTTCGTCTTAGCGGCGATTGCCTGCTTGTTTGCATCACTCTGCTACGCTGAATTTGCGGCCATGGTTCCCGAAAGTGGCTCAGCTTACACTTACGCCTACACGACTTTAGGTGAAATCGTGGCCTTCGTAATTGGCTGGGACTTGATGCTAGAATACCTCTTCGCTGTTTCGACCGTCTCCGCTGGGTGGTCAGGTTATTTTCAATCATTTTTAGCCGGCTTTGGACTGAAGCTACCAACCGCATTATCTGCTGCGGCCGGTTCTGTTCCGGGCGTGACCAGCTATTTTAACTTACCGGCGTTTACGATTATTATTTTAATCACCATCTTACTTTCGCTGGGGGTCAAAGAAACCAAACGCGTCAACAACATCATGGTCGTCATCAAGTTAGCGGTGGTCTTGCTCTTCATTTTCACGGCGGTGCGGTTCGTCAAACCAGCCAACTGGCACCCACTACTGCCATTCGGCTTCAAAGGCGTCTTTGGCGCGGCTTCCAGTGTCTTCTTCGCCTTTATCGGCTTAGACGCGATTTCATCCAGTGTGGAGGAAACCCTAGAACCGTCTAAGACTTTGCCACGTTCGATGTTGCTCTCACTCGGGATCTGTACCGTGCTCTACGTCGCCGTTTCTGCGATTATGACCGGCGTGGTGCCTTTTGAAACTTTCGCGAAATACATCGACCATCCAATCTCAGCCGTCTTGATCTACTCTGGTCAAAATTGGATGGCGGGCATCATCGATTTGGGCGCCATTCTTGGGATGACCACCGTCATGTTGGTCTGCCTGTATGGTCAAACTCGTATCTCGTTCTCAATGTCGCGCGACGGCCTATTACCACACGTCTTCAGCGACATCAGCGCGAAGACCGGGGCCCCACTCAAATCAACCGTCTTATTTGGAACGATTGCCGCAATCATGGGTGGCTTCATCCCGTTAGCTGACCTAGCAGAATTGGTCAACATCGGGACTTTAACGGCCTTTACCCTAGTTTCGTTCTCCATCTTGCGGCTACGTAAAACGCAACCAGATTTGCGGCGTCCATTCAAGACACCCTGGGTTCCGTTCGTTCCAATCATGTCGATCATCTGCTGCGTCTTCCTACTCATCAACTTGAAACCCGTCACTTGGATTCGTTTCGTAGTTTGGTTAGCCATCGGGATGATCGTCTACTTCAGCTACTCGGTCAAGCATTCACAATTGAAAGCCACGGCAACTGACGATAAATAATGATTTACTAAAACTAGCGGTCACGTTCGATGCACGTATGCATGGAATGTGACCGCTAGTTTGTTGTATTAGTTCGATGACAGTAGTTCGGTTCACCGCTTTAAAACGGGCATCCGCCGAAGCGATTCAGTGATTAAACTTGAGTCGCTTTGACTCGAATGCGCTGCCAGTCTGGAAGCTTCGCTAAAATCAGTAAAACGGCGATTGCTAGCCAGAGTATCTCAGCCATAAAGTCGCCCAGCTTCGTGATGAAGCTATCCGCATAGCCAATCGTCAGGACATTGCGGCCGACCTTCTGTTGAATCGAAATGTTGCCCACCCAGTGATGCTTGATTTGCGCCGCATTGATTCGACGGCCGTTTAGGGTCAAAACGGTCCGTTTATACGCCGTCACCGGTAATTCACGCATTTTAGTATGCTTGGCGTTCCAGCTCACTTGGATGCCTTTATGAATGACTTTGTATTTGAAATGCTGGCGTTGCGCTGAGAATTTTTGCGTGTACTGGCGATAAACCTGCGAGTAAACTGCCGGCAGATTAGCAATTTTATGCGTGACGGGCACATAGTCAGGTGTTGTCCGATCAACTTGGGCAATCAATACACTCAAATCCCGCGTATGAAAGGCCGGCTGTAACTGACTAATTCGTGTTAATTTGGAATGGACGTTAACTTTTGGCGTATGCAGTCCATCCGCCAGTGACGTGGTCTCCTGCGTTGTAAAGTGAACATTATGTGCCACTTTTTGCGTGCATAAGCTTAACGAAAGCACACCTAAGACCAGCCCGGTAACCATCACGCCTTTTTTCAGTGATTGACTTTCCGTATCCCGTGCTGCTTCGTAGTAGACCATTGCGGTAGCTACAATTAAAAATGGCGTCCCTGTTAATGAGATTCGACGGGGCATCTGCAAGTAAGACTGCAAGACAGGTATTGATTTTTGTATCGAATCCCAAGGAAATAATGCCGTACCAATAATGACATAGACCAGTGCCGTAATTGAGAACAGCTTGGTAAAGGGTTTTAATTGCGACCAAAACAAGATCAGCCCAACGATCATGGCGTAAACAATAAAGGTCAAGACAATATCACTGTTAGAGTCCACACCAGTATAAATTGGTTGTAGAATCTTGCTAGCATTATCAACTAAATCCATCGCAACCGGCGAAATCAGCGTGTTACCCCGATATACTTCCAGTATCGGCAATAACGCATTCAAGCTGAGAATAACCGCAAACAGCGCCCCTGCCATTAGGTTTAGCAGTGAATCGATACGATATTTAGTGCACAACAATCCATGGACCGCAAATGGCACTAGAAATGGTAAAAAGAGGACAATCGTCAATACTTGAAATTGCGCGAAAAAGCCGACCATCACGCCGAGTTTCAACATTTTAGTCAGCGTCCATTCACCCTTGTATAAGTCAATGATGGGGCCCACGAACATCGGTAACAAGCCCAGTGCGACCGTCCGCCATGTGGTTCCTAGAATAAACCCATAAACCGCATTTGACGATAAAAAGACAACGCCCAACGAAATCGACAACTTCTTCGGTAAATGCAATTTTTGTGCCGCCCGATACATGAGATAACCGCTGGTAAAATACAGTAGAAAATTACTAACCAGCTGAAATTTGAACCACGTTCCAAGTAATAGCAGTAACGCACCTGCCAAGTATGTAATCAGCGGACTATACAAACTATTCACGACCCGGCAAGCTTGTTGGAATGAATAAAGGTTGATAAAACTAAAATTACCGTGCCTTATTTGCATTGCTGCTTCATAAATTCGATTATATTGAAAATACCCATCAACACCTAAGATGGCATGTTGATTAAGTAACAACGGACTGAGCAAAACCAACGTTACCAGCGTTAGTATCGTGACGGCCGTTCGATTCTTAGACATTTTCTTTCTCTCCCCACAACCTAATGATAGTTCGAAGTCACGATGTTCTGAAGGGGGGGATTATCCGCACCCTCAACTACCCCGACTCCCAATAAATATGAAATTAATCATAGTAAAGGCTGCTCCTAACCGTACTCAACACACCAATTCAGACAGAATGTCATGCTAGAGCCGTTAATCACAACAAAATCGATTATATGCTTTTTGACTGATTCATGCCACATATTATTAATACATTAAATGTCAATCATTAAAAACATTTTATACCACACCGCATTTTCCAGTATTGTCCAAATCCCAAGCGTTGCGACTCAGAATTCCAATCATAGTAGCCTATCAGCGGCATCTGCTGTCCGTTATATTTTCGGCGCCATCCCCCGAATCAAAGTTCACCTA
>NZ_JAGYGU010000056.1:0-6656 GCF_018991255.1 Lactiplantibacillus sp. 30.2.29
GGTGTAAAAAAAAGCCACTTTTTAAAGTGACTTTTTTTAACAAGTAACAAGTAACAAGTAACAAGTAACAAGTAACAAGTAACAAGTAACAAGTTACTTGTTACTAAGCCCTAAAGCACTTATCCCAGCTTCTAGAATAGTGTCCAATACATCTACTTTAGTTTTTTTCTGTTTATACGCAACTTCATTTATGAGTTCATACTTGCTCTCTTTGACTCTAAGAGGTTTTGTTTTTTCTTCTTTAGCAAATGGGCTTGTTTTACTTTCCAGCCTTTCTTTTGCATGAATCTGATTGAGAAGACTTTTCTTTTCAGGCATTTTTATTTCTCCATTCGTGTCAATGCTTCATCTAAAACTACTTTGTACATGTGCAGTACTCGCTTGTCCCAAAGGTCATTATTTTTAATACCACTTCTACCAAATCTTTTAACGCGTTCTCTTTGATAGATATTTTCATGGAACAATGCTGGGCCAAGTGATTCTGAAGCGTCTTTGATAATTTCTTGATCAACGCGACCGTCTATCTTCACAAGATATTGAATTATGCCAAGTAAATCGAAGTGTGATTCGTACTCGGTCAAGTCTTGAAGATAGCTAATAAATTTTAATGTACTAGAATATGCTTGTTCCTGAGTTTGCAGTACACCTATAATGTAATCCGAAGCTAAAACAGCGTTATTGACAAAGTTTGATAAAGTTGGTGGTATATCGATTAAAACAAAGTCATAATCATTCTTTATATTACTTAGAAGTTTATCAAGAAGGTATTTACGCTCATCTTTTCTATACTCTTCTAGCATATCTGGGAATGCGGATAGTGACCAATCACTGACTAACATATCAAAGTAGTCAGTAAATTTTGTCACAGACTGAGACAGGTCAAATAATTTTAGTCCATTCATAAATTCATTTTTGGGTTTGCTAATGATCTTTGGGTATGTTTTCTTCATAATTTCACTAGCGTTACCTTGAGGATCAAAATCTACTAATAATACTTTTCTTTTAGTTTCAGCTAATAAATAGGAAAAAAGACAACTAGTTGTAGTTTTTCCAACCCCACCCTTGAAATTACCGATTGTTATTACTTTAGTCATGAAGCCACCTCTTTCAATAACCTAAATATAATACAAAAAGGCGATTTTGTAAACATATTTTTGTAACAAGTTACTTGTAACATGTAACAAGTAACTTGTTACAAAAACAGTGATATTTCTTTTGTATTAAGGTTGCTTTAATTTGTAACTATGTTATATTTAGGTTAACAAAAAAGAGCGTCGATCAAGGAGTTATTTCCAGTAACTCTCTGATCAGCAAACCAAGTACCGGGATACTTGATCGCCTTTAACGCTCGTCTTTATAGATGGCAAGCTAGGATATGAACTACTAAAAGTAGTCAACTCTAGTTGCCTGATAGGAATATTATACTAAACCTATTAGGAATATGCCAGTCGAAAAGTCGAGTTAAACGCATACATAGGTTTAGTTAAAGCAGATTAAGTTATCCCAGTGGGCGGCTTAATCTGCTTTTTGTGTAGTTAAGTCTAGAGGGAGAAGTGCTCCATGTTTGTTGAAACCTGTTAAGCTAATCCCAATTAAAAATTAAATAAACAAAAAATCCCCGTGGGGCTAATCACGGGAACTCATAGAACTATCAACGAATGAGTTAATTGTACTCGTACCAGTTACGTTTGGCAAGAATGCAGTTTGATGAATTTGACCGCCCTAAGAGCCAAGTTGGGGTTTAAATACCAAGTAGCCACGTTAACTGGAGCGATTGCTTAAAAATCTAGTGTTTGAACGTTTAATTCTAATACATAAAAATGATGACTAAGAACGCTACGGCGTTCTTTTTTAGTAGGGGGTGAGCAGTATGTCAGCGATGAAAACAGCACAACAAGCGATTGATTTGATTTTGCATCAAGGGTTACGGGAAACTAAAGCCCAGCATAGTAACGTCTTGAAGTTAGAAAAAACGATTCCGGAGAAGCAAAATAAGCAAGGTGCGATTGCCATGTATCGCAGTAAAGCCCAAATGGCGAAAAGCTGGGGGACGATTTATACCTCCAAAGAAGCAGTCTACGATAACTATACTAACAGCACGCATTGGACGCCCAATATTTTTAACTACCTCACCTATACTGATGCGGCTAAGCATTATGTAAAAGGCACTAAGGAACAAAATTTAAGTCAGATCAATACGTTAGTGGTTGACGTTGACTACGGTGATGCTGAGGAACGGCAAGCGAAGTTTGCCGAGGTTTGGGACACGGCGATGTTAGACGTACAGTTTCTCCCAACCTTAATTTTGGCGACTACCAAGGGCTATCATATCTATTATGTCTTTGATGAGCCAGTGTTCGTCCGTCGTCATGCTAATGGGAAATTGCCGGCAGTGCGTGCGGCTAAAGCGATTGCTAAGTCATTAAAGCAATACTACGCGCAAAAGTTGCCGGCGGTTGATGTGACTTGCAACAGCTTTGGCGTTTTTAGAGTTCCGCGACCAGACAATATTGAATATTTTGAGCCTAAAATGACGGTTGACTTCCAAGCTTTAATGACTTGGAGTATTAATTTTGCGAATGATCAGCACCAAATTAAGGCTCAAACTACTCAACGGTCTTTTAAGGCTCGGCGGACTAGTCGCCAGATTGACCAACCGTGGTTTCAAGCCTTAATTAACCAAACGGACATTGATCAAAACGTGGGCTATGGTCGGCACAATACAATCTTCACGCTGGCCTTAGCTTGCTATTCCTCAAATGTCTCGCAAGTCCAATGCTTTGATATTTTGGACGAATTTAACAGCAATCTTAACCACCCGCTGGCGACACAGCACGTTCAAAAAGTAATTAATGATGCTTATTCAGGTCAGTTCCATGCGGCCAGCCGTGAATATGTGAATGCGTTGCTAGAAACTTGGGTTCCCGATGCTGACAGGCGGGTTTATTTGCAGCGTTCGCAAACGACCTGGTACAAGTATGCGAAGCCACGTTCAGAACGCGTTAATAGTCACGTCCATGAATGGCAAGCAGATCTTATGGCTTACTTTAACCAAAGAATTTTCCGGGACAATAACTGGTTTACCAGGACGTCTTTACGGCACATTTCCCAAGAATTAAATATTTGCTTAGGTAGTCTAACCAAGGCCCTGAAAGATCTAATTGATCAAGGCTTAGTTTATCGTGAAAAAGGTAGCGGTCGGCAAGCAACGAAGTTTGCGACTCGTAGTAGCTTGTTACAACATGCGATGAGGTTACAACGCCAACAGCGATTAAACTATTGGATAACGGTTGCTCGGTTATTAGAACCCTCAGAAGAATTAGTGGCGTTACAACAATTGAGTCTTGATGATCGCCAAGATCATCACCACAACGCCCAATTGAGCTTGCTAGATACGGGTTAAAATCTAGTGTTCTAAAATGCCATTACGTATCTATAGTTCTGGACACGGGTTTCTTGGTTGGGGACTGGGTAGGCCTGCTGGGAGTTAGCTGGGCTAGACTAGGGTGTTATTTAGTTATTAGTCGTCCCGTCGCCTCCTAACCGTTTATAACTAACTCCTCACGTGAGACGCATGATCACGATTCAAGCTACTCCGCCTAGGCGGGTTTTAAGCCGGGAATATTCGGCCAATATCAGTTGAGTAGTGTTGCTCGCTTTTGATGAGCAGTAGGTAAGCTAACTGTAAATCGAAAGTGAGAGGGGTTTGGTTATGACAACGTTTTTTCAGTGGTTAGTGGTACTAGCGTCCGGGTATCAAGTGCCCGAAGCATTGCTTAATAATAACCAATTAGGAGATAAGATTCTTAATTGGGGCGGCAGTTCTTTAGGAGAGCAGGGTGATGGAGTTGTTAAGTTTTATCTATCATGGCATGCTGTCTTGCACACGGATATTTTAGCGATTCAGAAGATTATTGGGACGGTCAATGGGTGGATTTTATTAGGTCTGTATCATACGGCGCAGGCTTTAGAGAGTGTGTTTATGGCGGTTTTAAAACTGTTTGGCTTTTTTTCTAATTTTAATGTTGGTGAAATGGGCACCCTTTATAAGACCATCGTGTTATTAGGATTCGCGCTTTTAACGATTGGGTTAGGTTATTTGCTGGTTGAAAATATTTTTCGGGCTAAGACGAAACTACATGAAGTGATTACGAACTTGGTGGTGGTGATTGCAATCTTAGTAATGTTGCCGTTTGGGACTAACTTGTTTAGTCAATTCGTGACGGCCGGTGCCCAAGATATTGTTGGTAATAATGGCAGTGGTGTAACCAGCATTGCAGTACAACCGGTTCAGAATAATATTGTCGATTCAGTAGCTCTAGCCAAAAAAGGGTTTGACGTTAATCCGGCGAAATTAGATGGTCAAATGGCCAAATATAACGGGATTAATGCGGACAACATTGGCTATTTGGACCTTTCAGAAGTTATTGCGTCGGATAATTTAAAAACGAATGCGATTCCTAAGGGTGTTGATAATGTCTTTAAGCATCGGGTAAAAATGGGGGCGGAAACGAATCAATATACGGTTGAGGACGCCACCTTGCCAAGCAAGCAAAGTCAGTTAACCAAGGCCTTTGAGTCGGTTTATCCACGTTATACTGGCCATTTCGTTATCGCCGATTTACAACTCTTATTGCTTGCTTGTATGTTTGGGCTAATTGCCTTTCGCGTTGGCAAATCTTGGTTTGAAATTTTGATGCTCAATGCCTCAGCGCCGCTGATGGGTTTTCAAGACTTACGCACCAATCAACGGTTAAAAGAAGTCATGCAAGCAATCCAAGGCTCGTTTATCGGGATATTCGCTGAAATGATTGGCTTACGGCTGTTTCTAATTGCCTTAGATTATCTGGGGTCAGCCGATAATCCGGGCGTGTCTTTTCTAAAACAATATCCAAATTCGGCGTTGCCGATCGGCTTTTTCTTAGTACTTATGTATCTGTCTTGTTTTGTGGCGTTTATGTCCGGAGTTAGTCTGATTGAACGTTGGACGGGGGTACCTCAATCCAAAAATGGCACCGCATTAGGTGCTCTGATGGGTCTCGGACTGGGTCTAACTGCGGCTGGTAAAGGAGTTAAGGCAGGGGCTAAAGGCGTTAAAGCTGGGGTTAAGGGAATTAGCATGGCCCGGGAAGGCATGAAAGGGTCTTATCAGAAAATGGTTGATGGTTTGACTGGTGAGGCGTCCGCTCTGCCTGATTCAACTAAAGCGACACAAGCTAACGACCAGCAACAGACGAATCCAACCACTGGTCAGCCAACAATGGATCGCGCCGATCAGGGTGATCAACCAAAAAGCAATCAGCAACCAACCGAGGAAACGGAGACGAGCGCCGAGGCTGGTAAATCCGTAAAGGCCGATCCGTCTTCTCAAGCTGCACCTGATGGCACCGAGACCGCAACGGGTGATGGTGCTGGTAAGAAAGTGCCGCTGATGCCTGCCCCAACTGTAAATTCTGATCAGGAACCAGATAAGGATTCAGATGAGAAATTGCCAGATCCGACAGCTGATGTCACTGCAGATAAAAACACTAATCAAGGGCCAACTAAAGAAACGAGCACCAATGCTAATGGTAACTTACCTGATCCGACAACTGAGGAAGCCCCAACCGATAAGGCTGGTACGGAAACTGCTAAAGAGACTGAGGCTAGTCTTGAGGGAACCATACCAAACCCAACTGTAGAGGGGACTGTTCCTAGCAATGATGATCAACAATTTGATCAGGGTGCACCGACAGTTGGGGCAGAGGTTAATTCAGCGGATCGTCCAGAAGGCTTAACCCGTGAAGATGGTGCTAGCGAGCCAATGTCACAACCAGCACATGGTGATCAAGCAAACAAAGGCGTTATTCCGGAAGGTGTCATTTCGAATGGCATCATTCCAAAAGGCGTCATTTCGGACTATGAGGAGGATGAGCGAGAGGTCCTTGAGCGTCCCGTTGATGATCAACCCGGGTCGGTGAATGATGCCGCTCCAGTTGACCGTACCACCACACAGCCCCAAAGCTCGCACGAGGTAAAGTCAGCATCAGGTAGGCAACCGGTAATGGCCAGTGGGTCCAAGCGTTCAGCGGGTAAGACCTTAACCAAGGCTGGTACAGTGTTAACGACTGTTGCCCGTGAACAGGGTGGGGATAAGCAAAGTATGGTTAACTTACCCGAAATTAAGATTGATGACTCGATTTACTAGGGTTGCAATTATCAGAGGAAGGACGTATTATAACAATTGTTAATGGCTTACCGGCTATTAATGGTGGTAGTAACCTACCTCGCAAACAAATCAACCTGTATTCAACTAGGCTAGTGATGGTGAGTACCATCACGGTCTTGGTTAGCGCGTCCCTTACCGGGGGCGCGTTTTTTTGTGCGCTTATTTGGGTCGTCAAGGTAGTAGTGCACCCATGATAAAAGCACTAGGTAAGCTAAGGCTATTCAAAGAAAGGAGACAGGTTGATGAATCAGAATAATATGCCCAATGTCGGGGTGACGCCGGACGTGAAGGCCCGTATGAAGGTCTTCTTGTTTTACGTCGCCGATATTGTCTTAGTGCTCGTTTGGTGTGGGGTGGCGATGATTATCGCTAACTTAGTGTTTCCAGACAGTCGAGCTGGTATTAATTGGCTGTTTCAAGGAATTAATCTGGTTTTTGCGGTTTGGTT
>NZ_JAGYGU010000057.1:0-6491 GCF_018991255.1 Lactiplantibacillus sp. 30.2.29
ATTAAAAAAAGGCTAATATCTACAGGAAATATTAAAGTAAAGCCCCCTGAGTTGTACTAGTCCCTGTCAAGTTGTCATTTGAAATAATATAAGTTTTGCTTTGCTTAAACGGCCTCATTCCAGTGTTCCGCTGGGGTGAGGTCGTTTCTTGCTGGTGAACGATCTAGTTGATTAAAATAGTTGATGCCTTCTTCGACCAAGGCCACTAATTCTTTATAGGTAACTGGTTTAGCGTGTCGATCAATCCAGCGCAATTTGAACTCGTTCCACCAACGTTCCATTGGTGCGTTATCATACGGCGTCCCTGGTCGTGACATACTACGGGTGACTTCATGTTGCGCCAAAAAGTTATTGAATGTTCCTGATGTGCATGCCGAACCTCGGTCAGTATGCACTACAGGGTGGACGTCACCCGCAAAATTAAAGGCCCGTTGAAAAACCTGAACTTTTGCCTTCGAAGTTTCAGTTTCACTTAATTTATGGGCAATTAGATGGCGACCGTAAATATCCAGCGCGCCACTCAAACGCACTTTATACTGACCGTTAACACCATAGGTCAATTCCGTTGAATCAGCTAACCAAACCTGGTTTGGTTGGTTAACGCCAAAACGCTGATTTAAAACATTATCTTGTAAGTATTGCTCCTGTTGTTTGATTCGTGAATGCTTTTTCTGATGAACCTGGCAACGAATGCCTAGCTTGCTCATAATCCTCTTAACTTGCTTTAACGTCACCTGTTCGGTGACGGCCGGGTCTTTTCTGAGATTAGATAATATTTTGGTACTACCAATACTTTGATGATGCTGGTTATACCAATATTGAACCCGTCCAGTTAAGAAGTTATCTCGAATCCCCCAATCCGTTACGTTACGATGTACCTAATGTCTCCTTCCTGAGCTGTGGTATAATAGATCAAACGTGTGAGACATTAGAGTGTGACACAGTAACTTTTAAATCTTAATCAGATCAACTAGTTGAGTAGTTTCCCAGAAACTGACGTCAGAATTAATATGATAAGAAGGCAAATATATGAAAATTGGTTATGCTAGGGTGTCGTCTGAAAATCAGAATTTAACTCGGCAGATTGAAGCTCTAAAAAAGTCTGGTGTAGAGAAAATATTTCAGGAAAAAGTTTCCGGAAAATCAGTTCAAAATCGCCCTGAATTGCAAAAAATGTTAGAGTTCATTCGTGAAAAAGATATTGTCACTGTTTTGGATTTAGATCGACTTGGTAGAAATGCTCAGGACATTACTGACACCATTAACTTGATTCAACAAAAGGAAGCCACACTAGATGTTTTAAGTTTACCGAGTTTCACTGATATACAAGATGTTAACTTACGTGGTTTATTAACCAATTTGGTTTTTGAAATATACAAATATACAGCTGAAGAAGAGCGCAACAAAATTCATGCTAGGCAGAATCAGGGAATCCAATTAGCTAAGGAGCGCGGGGAGTATAAAGGAAGAAGGCGGCAATATAGTCCACATGGATCAAAACGCTACCTATATAAAAGGGTAGTTCAAATGCTCAGGGATGGAACGAATATTGCACAAATTGCAAGGAGTACTGGCGTACAACGACGACAGATTTATCGTATTAAAGAATATGCTTTAAAAGTTGGAGACTTAGGCACTCCCAAAAGGGAAGTGAATAGTTAGGGCCTACAGGACAAGTTAGTGTTTTTTAGGGACCATCGGTCAAATAATAAAGCACTTACATTGATAAAACATTTTGGAGATGAACTATGTTTTTTAAAGATTGGACAAAATACAATAGTTTCGAATTAGTTATGATTACGTTGGGATGTAGCATTTATGCGTTCAGTCTAGATTTAGTCTCTATTCCAAGCGGCTTGGCAGACGGCGGTCTGAGCGGAATAACTCTGATTATTCGTCATTTCTTTCATATTAACTTGGGAATTAGTACTTTATTTCTGAATATTCCATTGATACTAATTGGGTTGCGCTACTTAGGCAAGCGCATGATGGCTTACACTATTTATGGCACCATTTGTTTATCACTATTTCTAATAATATGGTCACAGCAGGCTCTGATTCAACCACTACCATTGAGAAATGATTTATTATTGTCATCACTGGTTGCAGGGGTATTATCAGGGTTGGGAATTGGTCTGGTTTTTCGTTATAACGGAACTACTGGTGGTAGTGATATTATTGCTCGGGTTGGCCAGAGAAGTTTTGGATTTTCTTCGGGAAAAGGAATTTTGATTATTGACTACGTAGTATTAGGGCTATCACTATCATACTTAGATCTGTATCACATCGCGTACTCGCTAATTGTTAGTTTCGTATTATCTAAAGTAATTGATATGGTCCAAGAAGGGCCCAATCGTGCTAAGGTATTATTCATTGTGTCAGATAAAAGCCAAAAAATTTCCCAATTAATTGATGTTTCTTTAAATAGAGGATTGACATATTTGCAAGCTGAAGGTGGTTATCAGCATGATCAAAAGCAAGTGATTTATTTGGTGGTTCAACCGCGGGAAATTCCACAATTGAAGCAATTAATTAAAGCGATTGATGAACGGGCATTTGTGACGGTACTGGATGCCCATGAAGTGATTGAAGAGGGCTTTAGTTATCAACGCAAAAGATACCATGTTAATTGGCAGCACAGTAAAGAATAAAAATTAATAGACGTTTTAATATGAAAAAACGGCTATAATCTACTAGTCACTGATTAGAAAATTGTTGTTTTGATCACGTAGAGCAGTTGGGTATTGAACAATAATATATGTGAAAACGGCCAGGATTCAAATTTTATAGTTTTACTATTGAGACAGACTTGAAACCAATAGGTGTATTTTTTACAAGCCTTAAGTTTTGACAAGTATCAAGTAACTATTTTTTGAAATAATGCGGGGAAAATTATGAAACGAAATATTCAGTCTATCGGAAATACTATGCTCAGTATTATCAGTAGTACATGAGACGAGAGAGAACTTTTGGAAACGGTTGCTTAGATAGGTTGTGAATATTTTTTGAGTAGTATGGGTGGCTTTTTTGAGTAAGTTAAGTGACAGCATTGATTGTTATATGATTGTGTATGTCCTAAATGGACACAAGCAACGCTCCTAAGCAAAGCCTGTATGTACTGATTTCAAAAAAGCCCTCTATTCCGCATAATAGAGGACTTTTTTGTGTGCATTCTGCTTCATTTAAACGGACAAGTATACGTCTAAAAGGTGAACGTGTTGTCTGAGGGCGCGTGATTATTTACTTTTTAGTTTATAGTCAAGCTTATCCTTTGTTTCCATCATCGATACCAATTCATCGTAAGTATCACGTGTTTGGGGAGTTAGTGATTCAAGATAACTTTCAATCATCAAAGAAACCATTTCACTAGCTGAACGCTTATCAGCTGTTGCTTTAGACAAAGCCAAAACGGCGTTTCTGGTATGATTATCAACTCGCATGTTTACATCGAAGGTAGGAATTTTTTCCGCACTATCTTCGCCAAAACCTGCTTGCTTTCTAGAAATTGATGATACATTTACGTTTACCTTCTTATCAGGACTTTTTACCTGATTATCATTATCGTGTTTCAAAAGTCCTCCCATATTATTCTGCCTCCAATCTAGATATTAATTCAGTAGCAACAGCCGTATATGCGCTGTGAGTAGCTTTATCCCAAACAGAACGACTGCTTTCAGTGATTCCAGTAAGGTCGTATCTCTTTACTCTTTCCATAGCAGTAATGACATTTTCAAATATGTTGTCTTCCCCAAATTCTTCTACGGCCTGTTTAAGAACGGCATTGTCAATAATTGATTGCCCTTTTGTAAGAACTGGAAGAATACCCGCTACATCTACTTTTGCTCCAAATTCGTCAATTAAATTCGTTTGTAAATAGCTTAAGAAACTTTTTGCTCCCAGCAATGCTCTTTGCTGAGTTTGTAGCATAACAATGATCCAATCGCAGCACATAAAAACGTTATCGTTTGTTAAACTCATTGTAGGGCTTACATCAAGAAACACGAAGTCGAATTTGCTAGATATATTTGACAAAGAGTTTTTAAGATAGCTGACTTTAGCTTTTTCATCAATGTCTTGTTTATCAACCCACCGACTGAATAAGTTCATATCAGCAGCAGCTGGTATTAAGTCAAGATCGTTCTTAATGTTAATGATGCCGTCATTTAAGTCTTTTCCGTTAATTAGTAATGCGAAAAGAGATGGGTCAATTGTGATGCTGGAATTTTCGTGACTTTTTGTTTTTATCATTAAATCAGTTAGGTTTGCTTGAGGGTCACAATCTACCATAAGCACTTTATATCCCATATTTGATAATTCCCAACTGATTAAGGCTGTAGTAGATGTTTTACCAGTACCACCCTTTTCATTGGCGCAACTAATTATCATTTTTTAAAATTCCTCCATTTGTACACGGTACACGGTGTACTGTGTTATATGTACAGTGTACCGTACTCAGTACACAATGTACAGAAAAAATACTTAACAATTGAATGCGGAATGACGGCTTTTTTATGAAATTATTTAAGTGTACAGTACACAGTACCCAATACACAGTGTACAGTTTACAAGATACGGTGTACGGTGTACAGTGTACTGTACACAAGAAAAGTTGGCCAAAAATTTGATAACTGATATAATGATAACCGTAGTCAAAATAGAACATAAAAAAACACCCACCGATTCCCGTCGGTGAGCGCCACACAAAAGTCAACCCATTTAATGACTATTATATCATGGCCGGTGCGATTTTTAAAGCCCTAGGGGACAAGCTGGGGTCTAAATCCAAGGGGACACGTTTGCCAGTGCGACTTCAATAAGTCTGGCTATACCACAACAAGGCTATCTGTACGGCTGGGTGGTGAATGGTGAGCGCGACCATTAACGGCGCGGGTGGTAAAACGAAGCTTCGGCTTGGTGCCACTGATTAGTTGACGATCGAACAAAAATAAATACGTATTGCCAACGCCTACTAGGGCGTTTTTTAGTAGGTTAAACCGAAAACGTAGGTTTATAATGAGTGGTGGTAGCAATACCGCAATTGTACAGACAAGCGACGGGCGTTAACGACCGACGAACTAAGGGGCAACTTTTAGTAGTAGAATTGTACTCTGGTTCAGTTATTCCAAATAGCTGATTCCAGGGAACAATTCTGCGCTCAAAACGTCACTCCCTCTAAACTGAATGGAAAACCATAACCCGTCAAGTCAAAACCAACATTAGAATCAAGAAAGTTGATGATTTAAAATGCTTGATTTAAGAGATTGTGAGATTGCTTTTACCGGACGTCTAACTACCATGACTCGGGATCAAGCTTTTAGTTTGGCGAAAGTCTTTGGGGCGAAACCACAAAATTGGGTTACGAAACAGACAGATTATTTAGTGGTTGGGTTAATTGAGACGACTTTAGGTGAGGAGCCCATCACAAAAAAGTTATTGACGGGAACACCAACGATTTCAGAACGGGATTTTTTGGACTGGTGTCAGGCACGATTGGCGCAATGGTCTAGGAGTTTAGGTGGTTAAATTCACAAAGTGAGTTTAATGATTTTTGGGGGATTTTTCATCTAGACCACTCCTCTCCCGTCAAATTGCACAATAAAAAGGCCTACCCAATTGAGGATAGACCTTTTTACTTTATTCAGCTTTGTCATCTACTTTAATCTCAGCACTAGTTGAGGTCACATTGGAAACGTTCGCACTAGTTGGTGTTTTATCAGCTTGGCTAGCGGAGTCCACCTCGTTTTTAACATGTTCTAAGGTGCCTGTCGTGTCCTGTGAGACGTTTACAGTTTGTACGTCTGTAATTACACCTAGCATACCTAAAATGGTCAGAACCGTGTCAAGTGGTAGATTGCAAATTTAATCCGAATTTGCAATCTACCACTTGACATAGGAGCTATACGGTAATCAAATGTTTGATACCCTTATAAAATAACTTAGCGGCCCATGCTAACGATTATCTCTACGTTGGTATGAGCCGCTTATTAATAATTTGATTTAATCAACTTTTAGTAAAATGGGTAATTAAGGATTACGTGGATATGCCGAGTATCACCCCATAAGTCCCCTTTATCCTGTATCTTTTAGTTTGTATTGTTTAAGTTCGTTTTCCCTTGACGTAAAAATTCTATTCCACCAAAGATTAATGTCCAGCAGATTGCCCCAACGGCCCCAACAATATCTTCTGGGATGAAGAACAGGCTGATGAAAATGATACCGAAGAATAATATAGTTAATGGGCTGGTAATTTTATACCATGGCATAATAAAACCATTTGGTAAAAAATCAGTGGAAGCCCGGTATCTTCTGTGAGCAACTAATGTCAATGTGTAAACAATAATATACATATCACTAGACACGCCGGTTACGATTGTAAAAACTGAACTGATGGCAGTTGTTAAACTCATAATCGGAGTGATTAAGACTAGCGAAGCGGTAAAAGCAATTGCAGCGGCAGGGACGCCACTGCTTGATATATTAGCAAACATCTT
>NZ_JAGYGU010000058.1:0-6124 GCF_018991255.1 Lactiplantibacillus sp. 30.2.29
AATTTTAATTATGCCTAGAAGCCTATGTTAGAAGTCATAGTCGCCGCTACTCATAGCTTCAGCATTACCCATTAGATAGCCAGCACCAACTTGTGAAAAGAAATCATGATTGGCCGTTTCGGTTGAAATTCCGTTCATTACGATTGGGTTGATATCTTTAATCTCAGCATTTGGGAAGCGGGATTCAAAGCCCATATTTTGGAGCGCCTTGTTGGCGTTGTAGTGAACGAATTGTTTAACGTCTTCCGCTAACCCAATCGGTGCGTAAACTTCTTCGGTGAACGCAAACTCGTTCTCAAGGAGATCGTCGAGCAACTCATCCATCCACTTTTTGAATGTTTTTTGTTCAGTCGCCGATAGCTCGTTATATCCTAATTGAAATTTGTAGCCGAGGTAGGTACCATGAACAGATTCATCGCGGATCACCAGTTTGATAACTTCAGAAAGATTTGCCAGCTTATTGTTACCACGGTACCAAAGTGGGGTAAAAAAGTTGGTGTAGTACAAAATTCCTTCAAGAAAGACGCTTGCAACTTTCTTTTCAAGGTTGTTTCCCGTTTGATAAATATCATTGATCCGTTTGGCTTTGTATTGCATTCTGGGATTATTGTTCATCCATTTGAATACTTCGTCAACAGTGGCTTGATCGTTCAAAGATGTCAAAATAGTGCCGTAGCTTTTGGCATGAATTGACTCCATCATCAAAAAGTCATTGAGGACTGCTGCTTCTTTTCGTGTCCGAACGTCTGGCCGCATCACGTCGACTCCTTCTTCAGATTGGAGTGTGTCCAGCAAGGCTAATCCACCCACAACCCGATTGATAACCGATTTTTCGGTGCCAGAGAGTGTCCGCCAGTCCCGTAAATCATTAGAAACAGGTACTCGCGTATCCAGCCAGTATTGTGCCGTTGCTTTATCCCATACATATTCGTCAAGTTCGTCTTCGATGATGTCCCAATTAATTGTTTTATAGCTCATTAGTTGAACACTCCTTAAAAGTCGTAGTCGTCATCGGTCATTTTTTCAGTGTCCGATTCATTGTTTGCAGCCGTTACCTGTTGCAAAAATTGATTTTGATCAATCATCAGTTCTTTGAGTTGCGCCACTAGTGAAGACGGTTGAACTTCGTAGACAGCGTTAAAGCCAAGTGACATTAATGCATGATTGGCACCATAGGAGGCCAGATTGATGGCTTCGGTGGCATCGTCAAGGTTAGCTTCTAAGAAGTCTTTTTCAGTTTGCATGAGTTGATCAAACTGTGTATTAATCCAATACTGCAGTTCGGTTTGATCACTTACAGTGAGTTCTTCAAATCTGAGGCGAAATTTGTAACCAATATAAGCACTAAAAAGAGCGCTACCGCGGAGAATATTAGCCAACATTTGGTAAGTATTAACGAGAGCCTGTGTTTGAAGTATTGTCCAGTATTTACCAAACGAGAGCCCAGTTTCAGTCAGAATAAAAAGGGCTTTTTTCTGTAAGGCCATATCGCTAGTGCTCATTTGGGCTAGTTGGTCAATTTCAGCTTGCAGATTGGCATTATCATCTGCCCAAGTAAAACTTTCACCGCCGTTACCCGGAATCAGAGCCCGGAAAATGGTCGTACAGCTTTTGGCATGGACTGATTTCATAAAGGTAATGGTGTTTAATACGGATTCTTCTTGTTGAGTTCGCCGATCGTGGCGAATAGCAGGGGTACCAACTTCTGATTGGTAGACGGCTAACATTGATGTACCTGCCAACATACGAGTAATGGCCTGTTGTTGAGTATCTGATAGCTGTTGCCAAGCCGTTTGATCATTCGTGATGGGAATCCGAATGTCCAACCAAAAGTTAGTGGTGAGTCGTTCCCACATGTATTTATCGAAATTATCTTTAATATCATCCCAGTTAATTGCTTTGTAGTATAAGTAGTCCATCGTTATTTGTTCGTCTCCTTAATTAGGATTCATGGGTATATGGGTCTTGTGACCCAATAACGTATGCCGGTGTGTTAAACGGACGGTAAGACCCCAAGTGAATTTCCTAGATCATGCATGATTCACATTCATTTGCCGTTTTAATTTCATCGTCTTCTGTAAACGTTCGAATGTAATAAAGTGACTTAATGCCTTTTGTCCAGGCGTAATTCCGTAACCGGTTAAGGTCTCGGGTTGTCATCTTTAAATTGTTATTGTCCTTCCACTCGTAAAGGTCAGGTTTCAAAACTGAACGCATAAATAGTGTCAGACTCATGCCTTGATCAATGTGCTTTTGAGCTACGGCATAGGTGTCAATAATTTTTCGTTGATCAATATCATATGCGGGTGTGTAGTAAGGCAAAGTTTCGTTAGACAGGTAAGGTGCTGGATAGAAGATTGAGCCTACCTTATTTTCCTGACGTTGTTCTACTAATTGTGTGATTGGATGAAGTGATGCACTTGTTTCATTGACGTACGAAATTGACCCGTTCGGTGCCACAGCGAGTCTATTACGATGATAAAGGCCGCCAGTAATCACAGCTTGCTTGAGTGCCTTCCAATCTGTAACAGATGGTAATTTAATATTTTTGAAGATTTTTGCAACTTTGGTACTCTTAAATTTAAAGTCTGCGTTCAAGTATTGATCGAAGTAACTGCCATCAGCGTACTTTGATTGGTCAAATTTAGCGAAGGTTTCGTGGCGTTCACGGGCAATTCGATTGCTCGTAACGAGTGAATAGTAGTTTAAAGCTAGGAAGTAGGCATCAGTAAATTCAAGGGCCTCTGGTGAGCCATACTCAATTTGGTGGCGTGCAAGGGCAGTATGCAGACCCATAGCCCCTAATCCAATCGTGTGGTAAAGTTCGTTACCATGTTTAACAGTTGGTACTTCCTTAACGTCGGTTGTGTCAGTTACGAGGGTGAGCGCACGAACAGCAACCTCAACTGAGTGACCGAAGTCCGGCGAGTCAATCATATTCATGATATTAGTTGATCCGAGATTACATGAAATATCGGTGCCAATTGTCTTGTACGATAGGTCATCATCAAGTTTTGACGGTTCTTGAGGCTGTAAGATCTCACTACAAAGGTTACTCATAATAATTTTGCCATCGACAGGGTTAGTTTGGTTGGCCGTATCAATGTTCAAGATGTAAGGATAACCAGATTCTTGTTGGAGTTGAGAAATCTTTTGTTCTAGTTTCCGCGCGTTAAAAACTGACTTCTTAATATTGGGGTTAGCGGCCATGTTGTTATATTCTTTGGTGATATCGATGTAAGCAAATGGCGTACGATATTCACGTTCGACATCATAGGGACTAAAAAGATACATTGGTTCGTTAGTCTTGAGTAATTCATAATACTTATCAGGAACAATCAAACCGAGGGACAAGGTCTTCACCCGAATTTTTTCGTCCGCATTTTCCTTTTTGGTATCCAGAAAATGTAAGATGTCAGGATGGAAGACGTTGAGATAAACCACTCCGGCGCCGTTCCGTTGCCCGAGTTGGTTACTGTAGCTAAATGAGTCTTCAAGTAACTTCATCACTGGTACAACGCCAGACGAGGCGTTGGAAATCTGCTTAATAGGATCACCTGAGGCGCGCAAGTTTGACAGGTTAACGCCGACGCCCCCACCGATTCGAGATAGTTGAAGGGCAGAATTAACGCCGCGTCCAATTGAGAGCATGGAGTCGGCCACATCGATTAAAAAACATGATACCATTTCACCGCGCCGTTTTTTACCCGCGTTGAGAAACGTGGGGGTGGCAGGCTGATAACGTTGTGAAATCAATTCATCGGCAATGTCATTGGCAAGTTGTTCATCACCATTAGCGAGATAGAGGGCATTGAAGACGACGCGATCGACAAAGTCTTCCAAAAATTGCTGGCCATCATTAGTTTTCATGGTATATTGTGTGTAGAACTTGTAGGCACCGAGAAAGCTGCGAAAACGAAAGTGATGGTCTCTCATTTGGTCGAACAAGGACTGCACAAACTTGTGAGAGTATTGTTCCAGGATACTTGGATCGATATAATCTTCGTCAACCAAGTAATTTAACTTGGCATTTAACGAATCAAATTGCTTGGTCTTCGGTTTAACTGTCTCTTCGAAATAAGCCTTTAGGGCTTCTTGATCATAATGTAGCGGAATTTCTCCGTTGCTTGGGATATTTACGAGGTTATTTAAGTAAAAATAGGTATTTTCCATTTCTGGGGTGCTAGTTACCATTAGGGATTACTCCTTCGTTGTTTGAAAACAAAATTGATTGCGATAGGTTAAGATGGCATCGGCAATGCGAGGAATGTCGTGTGCGGTGCCACGTAGCTCAAAATCGGTAATGTAAGGAAAATCGAAGCGTTTAGCATATTGTTTAGCCGTGAGTGCAAACTGCTTATTAAAATTACGATTACCGCTACCGATAATACCGTAGCAATGCTGGTAATTGCCTTCGTACGCGAGGTAATCTCCCAAAATAGTGGTTAATATTTCAGTATAACCGTCATTAACCCCATTACCACCTTTAAGAAAGGCTGGTAGGAAGGTAACAAACGGCTGGTCAAGAGTGGTGAATTCAGGGTGTTCTTTAACATTAATTGAACTAACCCGAACATGACGTTCTTTCTCAAAGTATGTTGTCAGTCTGCTAATAAAATATTTCGTGTTGCCGCTCAAACTGATGTAGAGAATATTTATGGTTTCCGTAACTAATCATCGCCCTTTTTCTATATATAGTGGTTAGGCGATCATTATAGCACTATATGTGGTGTCCGCGCAAATTGGTGGACGATCTGATTGATCTACAAATTGTGTTGAATATAAAGATTCATGCGAGGTGGCTAAAATGGGCCCACCGTTGGTATTTTAAGCTGCACTAAGAGACGATAAACGGGACTTTTAATGAATGGAAGCAAGCTCCCAGGACCCAGCTCACAGTTTGCACCAAAGGCCTTGTTATCAATTGAGAAGAGCACACTGTACGGTTCATGATCAAAAAATATTTTGATTATGTCTACTAGTTTTTACCTTTGTTTTAGTACAAAAAAACGTGCGTCCCCTAGAACTATTAGAAAGTTAATTTAAAATAGTCGAAGGATAATTAAAGGCATGCTATAATGCGGGGAAGAAAAAGAAGCCCTGCGTGAACGGAGCTTATCAGACAAGCCGCTTCAAAGGCGGTGGCAGAAATTTAATAAACGATTTTAGCTCGTCCTGTGACCTCTACCAAAGTTACACAGGGCGGCTTTTTTATTTGTGGTGCTTGTCGATATAGCTGAGGAGCGCGATTAAAAACGTGCCAAACAGCAACATCAACGAGAGTGTCTGGAAGACGCTCATTGACTGTGAAACCTTCCTGAAGATTATTCCATGTTCACATGGCCTCACCTAGCAGGGGATCAGACTGTCCTTTATTAAAAAGTGCAGCGACTTTTTCGAAATACGATTTATCTAATAGATGCTCATTATGTTTCATCTTTTACACCTGTTTCCATTTGGAATTCAGATAAGAAATCACGCATATACTTTGTTCGACGACTGGCTTCTTGCTTTCCCGTTCTGGTATTCATTGAACTTGCTAATTTCAGCAGCTTTTCATAAAAGTGATTGATGGTTGTACTTTTGTGATGGCGATAATCATCGTGTGTTTTGATTTTCTTCACTGATATTTTGGAATCATATATTTCCTGTCCAGCGTGCCCGCCGTAAGCAAATGCACGTGCTATGCCGATTGCACCTAGTGCATCAAGTCTATCAGCGTCCTGAACACATTTACCTTCGTTAGAAAGCTGATAATGGTGTTCAATGTTGTCAGCATATGACATATGTTGGATAATATCTAAAATGTCTTCTCTAGCCGGAGTTGTAATATTCTCATGGCTAAGTATAATTCGTACTCCTCTCAGTCTATTCTATCTGCAGTGACTTTTTAGTCTATGGTGTCATGCAAATAGCTAGCTGCTTTCACAACATACAGACCAATATCAGTTTCATTTTTTTTAAAATCTTCTATACATTTTTTTGAGCTAGCTTAGCCACTCTTTGGGCATGAAGAAAATCATGCCCAGTTGGATCAAAGGCCATATTTTCTTTAGAAAATGATTTTATATACTATATTTAATCTATTTCGTTTAGTATCCTTTACTATATATAATAAGGAGGC
>NZ_JAGYGU010000059.1:0-5968 GCF_018991255.1 Lactiplantibacillus sp. 30.2.29
ATGAGCAATGAACTTATAAAATATGATCCTGAACTTAATACCATTCCGTTACGTAAATTCACCCCTATTGAAATGAATCTATTTTTTTCAATTATTTCTCGTATGCGTGATAAGGGAGATCAGACAGTTAGATTTTCTTTTGAACAACTTAAAGATTTGAGCAACTATAAACCGACTGCAAATAATCGCTTTGAAGATGATATTCAAAGAACTTATGAAAAGTTAATGGGACTTCATTTTGGAAGACGTAGTAAATCTGGATTAAATAGAGAAATGTTTGTTATGTTTACTAAATTCAGAATTGTTGGTGAAGCTGATTCTCCTTATATAGACATTGAAGTATATAAAGATGCTTTGCCACTTCTTAATAATTTAGACACGTGGGTTAGATATGCTTTAGCGGAATTTAGAGATCTTCGAAGCAGTTATGCTAAAACTGCTTTTAGATTGTTAAAAGGTTTCAGAACAACCGGTTATGCTTTTTTATCAAAAGAAGATTTTTTTGAGTTACTTGATATTCCTAAAAGTTATTGGAAAAAACCGGGAGACGTTGATAGATACGTTCTTAAACCAATCAGAGAAGAATTGACCCCTCTTTTTAGAGGCCTAACTGTTCGAAAGAAATATGGTAAAGGCCGCGGGAAACCAGTGATTGGGTATTCTTTTACTTGGAAGCCTGAAAAGAAAGACGCTAACGACTTCTCACAAGGGCAATTTCAAGATGAACGTCAAAAACTCTTTAACATTCAGCATAATGGTGAATTAACAGAACAGGAAAAATGGCGTGCCATTGATAAAGTTAAGGGGTTAACTCTAGGTTCTACTGAAAAGCAAGCATTGGCTGTCAAACAAGCCGAACATGATAAAAAAATAAGAGATCAAGCACGAAAAGAAGCACTTGCTGAACTCCAAAACAGGTTTTGAAATAATGCCTAAAATTTATTTAATGTTTTAATCATGGAAACTTTGGGTTAATAAAAAATCTTGCTATATAAAAACGACAAGAACGATAACTAGATTTAATTTTTACTTGTCGATTGTCGTTCTTGTCGTTTTTAATTTATAATTTAAGGTGAATTATTTAGGTGGTGAAACGATTGGGTAAAACTATCCGACAACTTTCAGATGAATTGAAGTTGTCAAAACAGGCTATTAATCAGCGCATATCAAGTATCAAGGGCTTCCGCAGTAAGTACACTCATAAAGTTAAAAATCATCTAGAAATAGACGATCAGGGTGTTAAAATACTTGCTAATTTCGACAAACAAAAACGACAAGATCAGCAAGCAAATCGACAAGAACGACAAGCTGAAAACGACAAACAGGATAAAAGGGACATTAACATTAATGATGTTTTGCTGAAACAACTTGACGTTAAAGATCAGCAAATTTCCAAATTACAAAAGGCCTTAGATCAGCAACAACAGTTACAGTTAGCGGCACTTGCGGAAAATCGTCAATTAAAAGACCATATTCAAAAGCTAAGTGGCTTACTTGAATCTTCTAGTTCAACTCAAAAACAACAATCAACCAAGAAAAATGACAACTTACCGAACAATGATAATTCCAGTCATATCAAGGATCAAAATGACAAGAAAGATAAAAACGGTGTTGTTGATACTGATGAAAAGCAAAAAAAAATACATAAAGACAAAGTCAATAACAGTTGGTGGCATTTTTGGAAAAAAGAGGAGTAGATAGATGTTAGAAAAATTAAACAAAATATTGGAATCATCTAAAATTCCAGAAGCAACTAGAAAAATGATAGATAATTTAGACGAAGACGGGAAGACAGCATTGAACGATTTATACGATGAGAATTCTGATTTCTATAGACATGCTAAACCAGATTTAATCGCACATCGATTTTATCCCGATGAAAAAGGTGTTACCGATTTGTATCACTATACAACTGTTGATTCTCTTAAAAAAATTGTTTTTAGTAAAACTTTTTATTTTGGGTCTATTCATTCAATGAATGATAAAAAAGAGGTTGATTATACTTATGAATTGGGCAAGAAAGAGCTTGAAAATTTAGGAGCTAACTCAACAGAAATTAATAAATTCTTTGCATCGCGAAAAAAACTTCCTTTGGATCAATACATATGGAGTTTTTCTGCTAACAAAAATTCAATGGCACTGCAAAATTATGGTGAAATTGCTCTATCATTTAATAGACAAAAGATTCAAGAAAATCTTTCTAAACGTTTTTCCATAGGAGCTAATTCTTTTTCTGACTTTCATGTAGGTAATGGTTTTGTTTTTCCGTTAAAGGTTGAGTATAACAAAGAAAATCAATTGGAATATATTAATCCAGTAGCCAGAGAATGGTTGTATGCATATAGGAATTTGAATAAAGATCCGGATGATATGTTCGAAATAATGAAAGATTCTATGGGAGCACTATTTTTATTTTCATTATGTTTTAAGAACCCCTGCCTTTATCAGGAAGAAGAAATTAGGTTCGTTGTTTTAAAAATAAACGACAATAATGATATTAATCCTGAAAAAGTAATTAATAATAAGCCCTTTATAAGTTGCGATTTTAACCCTGAGCTATTAAGAAGTATTGTATTGTCTCATAAAGCATATACAAGAGAAAATTCTATTAGAAAGATATTGGATCAAAGCGGCTTTTCTACTACCAAAATAGAGCATACACAATTGCCTTACTAAAAAGTTCTAATATCAAATGATGTTTTCGAGATCTATATGAGATTGTAAGAAAAAAGATGAAGAGTATTGATTTTTCAATGAAACCCATTAAATCAAAAGAAACTTTTTTACGTTGTATATTTAGGCCTATTCTTTTAATGTCTTACCTGCCAATATTTATAATTATTATATTTGCGATAATTATTGAATTTATTCACTAAATAGGGTCTATAACTATCAAATCGCCCCTCAAAAACATTGTTAAAATAACCCCCAATATCTATAATGTGGATATTGGGGGTTATTTATTTACATATTATAAAAATGACTTCTTCTATTCGTCATTTTTTCGATACCTTTTAGCACGATTTTGACCAGGAAATAAACGATCATGCGATCCGACTCGAATTCCAATTAAGACTAGTTCATCTTTATCAATCGTATAAACCACCAGGACATCATTAGTTTCGCTTGGCGTTCTGTTTTTCGGGGTATCTCGTAAGTGAAATTCATTATACCCGCTCATTCGCCGATTAAGCTCATGATCTTCAAATTCTGGTGGTAATTGTTGTTGTTCGAGCAATAGGTCAATGGCTGCTCGAACTTCGTCAATAATAGTTTTATCTAAACTGGCTAATCGCTTTAGGTCAGCATTAAAGGTTGCACGCGGCTTAAATCTTAGTTTTTTCATTGTTTAAACTGACCCCAATAATCATCATTTGATTCAACAATTTCATCATCAGGTAAAACATGGCGTTTAATTAACTGATCACGCGCAATTGCATAGTCTAACGAACCTTCTTTAGCTTTTAATGCTCTTTCTAACCAGTCCATTTTTTCTTGCGAAACGATGGCCACTGCGCGACTATTTGAACGAGCAATATAAACGGTTTCGTCTTCGTCATTAACTTGATCCAAATATTTTTTTAAGTTAGCGCGAAAATCGCTCTGTGTTAATGCTAATGTCATATTTACCACCCTTCCATTGTACTTAATATTGTACTTTAATTTGTACTAAAAATCATTTTTTTAAGGAGCTAAAACTATGCAACAAGTTGTCTTACCCATCAAAGATTCAAACGTTCTCAAAGAGGTTCAAGATACCTTACTCAACAACTTTAAAGCTGGCCGGCGTAACTATACAGTTTTTCAAGTTGGCAAAGCGACACTGTTGCGAGTCAGTGATGTCATGCGCTTAAAACAAACCGATATTTTTAATCCGGACGGTTCTATTAAACAAAATGCGTTCATTCACGACCGAAAAACGGGCAAGCCTAATACCTTGTATCTTAAACCAGTTCAAACAGAGCTCTTGTTGTACCGTCAATGGCTACTTGATCATAGACTAGCCTCTGAATGGCTCTTTCCTTCCATTCAACACCCCGAGCGCCATATCACGGAAAAACAGTTCTACAAAATTATGAGCAAGGTTGGCGATCTGTTAGGAATTAATTATCTAGGGACCCACACAATGCGCAAAACCGGGGCTTATCGCGTCTACACACAATCTAATTATAATATTGGTTTGGTCATGCACTTATTAAATCATTCCAGTGAAGCAATGACTTTAGCTTATTTAGGCTTAGACCAGGCTAGTACTGAAACGATGCTGGATAAAATTGATTTTGGTTAGGAGGCTGGCTTTATGGATTTAGATTTTAAATCAAACAAGTATGATCTTTTTGATGATTGGCATCAAAACAAGACTAAACAAGCCTTTACACAAAAGTTGCAGCAACAAGCTCAACTTGAAAAAACACAGCTGCCACAGTTATTGTCGCGTGAAGATTTAAAAATTCGCTGGCAGATGAACTCTCGTCAAAGTGTTCATCAAGTTGCTAGTAAGCCTGATTTTCCGCAACCCGTTTTTGCTTTTAATCATGGTAAGACGCCACTTTACTTAGCAACTGAAATTCAAATTTTCGAAATTAATCACCCTTGGGTAATAACTCCCGGTGCTCGTCTTGCTTATAGTCATTGGATCCTTCGTAATGTGATTGATTAATCTTGAGATTTGGCTCTAGGATTTTTATCGTTGGCGCTAGCCTTCTAATACAAATAATCCCCATCAAAATGGGGATTAAATCTACCCTTGACACTTGTCAAGGGTGTAAGTGCACATTGACCTCGTTTCACTCGACCTGCTGATAACCATACAATCAATTTCTGACGTTGTTGAATTGACTGTATTTTTAATTCAATTTATGCTTGCACTTAACTAAGATTTTTATATTTTAAATACTTAAAAAGTGTTGCAGATCCCACTGTTTTAAGCCAAATTTTTTTTAATCGTTCTGTGCAAAGAATCTTTATGAGTTTGGTAACAAAATTGGAATAACGGTACTGTAAAATCTGTAAATCTAAACTGAAAGCATTATTTTGATGTTAGGAGTAATCAAGATGGACGAAAAGAAAGTATTAAAACCCATTGATGAAATGCTTGCTGATCCTTGGCAAATTGATATTCAAGAATTGTTTGAAGCTTCTGTCAATGAACCTGATGAGATCAAAAGGAACTTGTATGATTCCTTATACACTTATGTTTTGCAAAAAAGGCAAGAAGATATTATTAGTCGTCCAGGTTTCGTCATTTAGCCCTCTAAGAGCCTGCTGAGGGCTTTTTATTTTTCCTTTGGTATAAATATATATAAACAGTCTTAAAACCGCTAGAAACGAGAAATAAGGCCCTTAAAAACGAATATAGCAGTTAAAGTCTTGCTAAGATTTAGAAAAACTAACTGTTTGCTGTCAATGGTAGCGGACGAGCGTAGCGTGGGAGCATAAGGAATTGACAGCTCTAAACCAGTCTTAACACTGAATTGGCGAAAGCCAAAGTTTCTATAAAACTTTGCTTTCCTGCCTAACGGCGAGTGAAAAAGCGGTTAAGCTGGCTCAGCTTGGACGGGGTTCGGGGCGTCAGCGCCCGAATTAATGTGGCTTGCCGCACCTTTTAGGCAACGAACAGAGTGAGGCGCAAGGAGCATAGCGACTGGAGTTTAATGTGAGCCTGTTTTGGAGCTCACTCCTTTGTATTTTTGTTTTAGATTTTGATCTTGTACAGTGGTGCCTCTTTTAAACCTCTTTTATAAACCTCTTTTAAACCTCTTTTAGACCCCTTTTGAGCCTTACTCTCCCAAGGCTTATAGAAGTTTATCAACGAGGTTTTGTCTGTTTATCAACGAGGTTTTGTCTGTTTATCAACGAGGTTTTGTCTGTTTATCAACGAGGTTTTGTCTGTTTATCAACGAGGTTTTTAATGGTGATCGTTGATAAACAATCGTTGATTTTATATAATAGTTGTGGAGGTGTGATT